>JABXIM010000212.1 GCA_013373085.1 Oceanospirillaceae bacterium
GACGCCGATATTGCCGGCGTTGGTGCGGGTGTAACCCTCGGCCATGTGTGAGGCGCCCTCGACGTGGCGCGCCAGCACGTGGTCGATACCGCCGAGCTTTTTCATGGCGGCGTACATCGGGTTGATCGCCGCGCCCGGCAGACCGAAGGCGGTGTCGATGCCTTCGCGCTTCAGAACTTCAACGGCTGCCTCGATCGCTCTCATCTTGGCCATTATTGTGCCTCTTTGGTGATTTTGATTGTGTACAAAATGTAAGTGTTTTGATTCTATTCATTTGCTGACTATTTGGTCAAGTATTGGGTTAGTTTAGCAATATGCGTTTTGCGACCGCAAAAAATCTATATAAAACAGCACGTTATGAATGATTGGTTGGTTTTTCTTTGAAATGTATACAAAAAAATAAATAAATTGTTTTGATGTATCGCCTTGTTACGCTATAGATGAATAGTCTTCAAAGCGCTGGTTTGAGCATTTTTGTTGGTTTTTTGTACTTCATATGGATCGTATTTTGAATACAAGGCTCCCGGCGCCTTTACCGTACATTGCAGGCTCCCGCCGTAGACGGCGGTCGAGCGAGTGGCAGATTTCAAGGCGATCGGCCAAGGCGGATCGCTGACGGTTTTATTTACCAACTGAGGAGATAAGCTATGACAACCCTGAATCTGGAGAAGGCTCTGGTCATCACTGATGCCGCATTGAAGAAAGCACGCGAGCTGTCGGCGGCGCCGCTGACAGTATCGGTGCTGGATGCCGCCGGACGCCTGATCTCGCTGCAGCGGGAGGATGGCAGCAGTCTGTTGCGTCCCGAGATCGCTACCGCCAAGGCCTGGGGAGCGATTGCGCTGGGCAAGCCGTCACGATCGATTGCGGCCGATGCGGAGCAACGTCCGGCATTCGTCGGTGCGGTCAATACGTTGGCGCAGGGGAACCTGGTGCCGGTACCGGGCGGGGTGCTGATTCGGGATGAGGAGGCACGCATTATCGGTGCGGTGGGCATCAGCGGCGATACCTCCGACATCGACGAACAGTGCGCGATGTCCGGTATCGAAGCCAGCGGGCTGCGGCCGGATAACGGTGTCTAACGACGGTCGGGCCGCTTCATCCTGAAGCCATCAACAACCCCGCAGCGCCAGTCGCTGCGGGGTTTTTTGTACATGGATGCCAAAGCCGAGGAACGGGGCTCAGGCCAGCTCGATCCGAATCGGGCTGCCATCGGCTATGCGGCGCAGCTGCTCGGGGGACGCATCGATGCGACCGAACAGGTTCACCGGGCTGGCGGCTCTGGGTTCGCTGCCATGACTGGCCGGCGTAGGGCCGAAGAAAATGCAGAAGGCGTTGCCGGGTGGCCAGTAAGCGAGATCGCCGATGGCGACGTCGGCGCGCGCGTCGGATGCCTCATCGAGCGCGACCGGTATGCGGAAATAGATTTCGTCGCCCCAGACACTCACCTGCCCCTGAATCGGCAACGACTCGAGAATGGCGGCGGAGGTGGCGGAGTCGTCGAGGCTGGCGCTGAAACTCTGGCCATCGACGAGTATTCTGATTGTTGTCATTTGTTGTCTCTCTTGTGTCCACTATCTTGCGGTAATAGAGAATCAAAAAATGCAGTCAATTTCCAGATTTTTTGTATACAGTTTGATGGTGAGGCGTCACTGCCCGTTCGAGGGGCGGCCGCAGCTGCGAGCGGGTATGTCGGGCCGCTATCGGGATCAGGCTTCGCAGGGTGAGACTTCGCACCCTTTCAGCACCATATCGGTGATCAGGCGAGCGGCGGCATCATAATCCTTTGCGGCCAGCTTCTTGCGGCCGGTGATCTGCAGAATCTGCCAGTCGAAATCGGCATAGGTCTGCGTCGAGGCCCAGATGGTGAACATCAGGTGCTGGGGATCGACCGGTGCCATCCGGCCTTCTTCGATCCACTGGCGTATCCGGGCCACGCTCGCTTCGGCTTCGTCCTTCAGCTGTGCCAGGCTCTGAGGTGAGAGGTGTGGAGCGCCGTGCATGATTTCATGGGCGAAGACCTTGGACGCATCGGCATGCTCGCGGGAGATACGTAGCTTGGCCTTGATATAGGCTTCCAGGGCTCTGGCCGGCTCCTGTTCGCGATGGAAGGGCGTGTAGGCCTGCAGCAGCGGCTCGATGATGCTTTCCAGTACCGCGCGATAGAGCGCCTCTTTGGACTTGAAGTAGTAGTAGATGTTGGCCTTGGGCAGTCCGGCCTTGTCGGCGATATCGCTGGTCTTGGTGGCGGCAAAACCCTTGTCGGCGAACACCTGACAGGCCGTCTTGAGGATCAGGCGTTTGTTGCGTTCGCGAATGGTTGCCATCGGGATTCCTTGCTCTGGCGCCTTTTCGGGGTGTTTTTGTGCGCGCCCGGTCTGCCTGTATCGGCGCGGCCAATGGTACCACTGCGTTCTCCACGGGCTCAAGATACCGTCCATCCTGCTGGGGCCGATACACAGCCACCCCGGGGCCTTCGGAGGGCGCCGGGGTGGCTGTGCGTAAACAGGTATCGTGACCGGGTCAGGTCGGTTCGGGAGATCTGTCCATGGTTTCGCGGTCCAGGGGGCTGGCTTCCGCGTGCCCTTTTTTAGCGCCGCTGGCCGGTGCTTCAGGAGCCGTCCCGGAGCGTTCCGCTGTGGCTGCTTCCTGCGGGGCCGCCGACTCGCTGGCGCTGGGATCCAGCGGCAGGAAAAGGTTGAGCAGAATCGCGGTGATTGCACCGATGGTGACCGGCGTGCCAAAGATGTTCTGTACCCACTTGGGCAGTGCCTGCAGCACTTCCGGGACGCCTGCGACGCCGAGACCGAGGCCGATCGAGATCGCGATGATCAGCATGTTGCGGCGGTTCAATTCGCTCTGGGCCAGGATCTTCACGCCGGCGGTGGCCACGGTGCCGAACATGATCAGCGTCGCGCCACCCAGTACCGGCTTCGGCATCTGCTGCAGAATGCCGCCGATGAACGGGAACAGGCCAAGCAGCGCCAGAATACCGGCAATGTAGTAGGCCACGCGGCGACTGGCGACGCCCGTCAGCTGTATAACGCCGTTGTTCTGGCTGAAGGTGGTCATCGGCAGGCTGTTCAGTGCGGCGGCAATCGACGAGTTGACACCGTCGGCGAGGACGCCCGACTTGATGCGGCGAATGTAGATCGGACCGCTCACCGGCTGGCGCGATACCATGGAGTTGGCGGTGAGGTCGCCGGTGGTTTCGATGGCGGTTACGACATAGATGACGGCCAGCGAGATGAAGGCGGCCAGGTCAAACGAGAACCCATACTTGAAGGGCTGCGGTATGGTGATCAGCGGGAGCTCGGTCAGGCCACTGAAATCGACACGGCCGAGGGCCCAGGCGACGACGAAGCCTACCGTCAGGCCGACGATAACGGCACTCAGACGCAACATCGGATGACGGAACCGGTTCAGCACGATAATGGTGCCCAGCACCAGGCCGCCAAGCATCAGGTTCTCCAGTGAGCCGAGATCCTCGGCGCCGAAGCCGCCGGCGAAGTCGGTCATGCCCACCTTGATCAGCGACAGGCCGATAATGGTAATGACAGTACCGGTAACGACCGGGGTAATGACGCGCTCGAGTTTGTGGATGAAACGGCTCAGGAACACTTCGACGAAGGCGGCAAGGAAGCAGACGCCGAAGATCGTCGAAAGTATTTCGTCCGGTCCGCCGCCGGCATTCTTGACGATGAAGCCGACGCTGAGAATCGTGCTGAGGAATGCGAAACTGGTGCCCTGCACGCAGAGCAGGCCGGAGCCAACCGGGCCAATCCGGCGCGCCTGGATGAAGGTGCCGACGCCGGACACCACCAGTGCCATGCTGACCAGGTAGGGCACTTCGCTGCCCAGGCCGAGTACGCCGCCGACAATCAGTGTTGGGGTGATGATGCCAATAAAGCTTGCCAGTACGTGCTGCAATGCGGCGAAGAAGGACGGCCCCGGTCCGGGCTTGTCCTCGAGTTGATAGATCAGGTCGTGGTTGACGGACGGATTCGCCTCGGACCGTTCGTGCTTTGCTGTCATGGTAAGTGCCTACCCTCGTTATTGTTATCCTTCGATGTGACCATTCCGGTCGCACCTCTCGAATGGGTCTTGACATGCTGACCAATTAGTCAGGTATTTCTCACTATAGGGCGACCGGCGGGTACTGTCCATAGTTTGAGCATATTATGTATACGAAATCGTGGTGAAAAGTATTCAAGATTTGCGGGGGTGGAAACAGGGCACCGGGGCGCCCTGTAAAAAGGGGTCAGAAGTGCCACTTCAGCAGCAGTGAAGCATTGCGCTCGACTTTGTCCTGGATGCCGAACTTGTTGTTCCAGTAAGAATACTCGATACCGGCGTAAAGCGGCTTCTGGAACCCCAGGTGTTTGCCCGCATTCCATTTTAGTTGTGGTGTGAAGTTCATCTCCGAGGCGTTGCTGTTTGAGGCGCTGGACCAGTCGAGGAAACCGTCGATCAGGAAATCGGCCGTGCCCAGACTGAAGGGAAAGCCCCAGGTCAGGGTCAGCTGGTCGTCGTTGTCCCAGAGGTCGTTGTTGGCGCGGTAGAGATTGAGGTTGAAGTACTGGAATCCCGGTACGTTCAGGGCGAAGCCGAGGCCATACAGGTAGTTGTCGAATGACTCGCCGAACTCCCAGGTGCCGGACAGGAGTACATCCTTCAATGGGCCAAGTGAAAGCGAGTGGCCGCTGAGCGACGACAGGCTCAGGCGTGGTGAGAACTCGCCATAGGTTTCGCTGTCCGCGTTGTCCGGCATCAGGCGGTCGACGAACAGGAAGGTGTCGCCCCAGCTGTGGCCGCTGGCGTGCTCGAAGGTAACGGTGTCCATTTTGCCATTCGGCGCAATCACCTCGTACTCGGTGCCGTGCAGATAGCTGAGGCTGAAGTCGCTCCAGTAGAGTTCGGCTGCTGCGGGTGTCGCCAGGGGCAGTGAGCAGGCCGCGACCAGAACGGATACAGCTTTTTTCGATGTCATTGCATGTCCTTATTGTTGTTGTAAATGGAGTGAAAAATCTGACTTCTTGGTCAGGAAAACGTAAACATTTTTATCGCAAAAATGGATACAAAATCAAACCTTATTTGGTGCTAATTGGACGTTTCAACCCTCAGGGGCGCCCTGGGAAACGCGTAGGACAATAAAAAACCGGCCTCGGGATGACCCGGGCCGGCTTCAGGGGGGATGTATCTGGTAGCAGGTAATTGACAGACTAACCGCGTTGCCGTGTGCAGCCGTCAAAACGGGTTAGATGGCCCCGTGATGCTTTTCGACACCCTGCTAGGGAGTCGGCGCGCCTGCGGCAACCCAGGCGCCGATCAGGTCGCGTTCTTCCTGGGTCATGTTGGTGATGTTCCCCAGCGGCATGATGTTAGTGGCTACCGACTGGGCATGGATGCGCCCCGCCAGTTGCTGGATCTGCGCCGGTTCATCCATGATCACGCCCGCAGGGGCGGTGGTGAACGCCGGACTGGTCGGCGTGGCCGAGTGGCAGGTGGTGCAGCGTTCCTGGATGACGTTGTAGACGGCATCAAAGGATACGGTCGCTGCCTGTTCGTGCTGTTCGTGGCCATCATTATGGGCGATCGCCGGTACCTGCGGCGCGGAATCCGGCTTGGTGATGAACGCCAGGGCGACCATACCCAACGCTGCGGCCGGTAGGGTCCAGGCCCATTTCTGGCTTTCGTGACGGGTGTTGAAGTAGTGACGTACCAGTACGCTCAGTACCGCGACGCCGGCCAGGATCGCCCAGTTCATGGCGCTGCCGTAGGTGCTCGGGAAATGGTTGCTGATCATGATGAACAGCACCGGCAGCGTCAGGTAGTTGTTGTGACGCGAGCGCAGCAGGGCCTTGGCCGGAAGCACCGGGTCCGGTTCGCGGTTGGCCTCGATGGCGCCGACCAGCGCTCGCTGTCCCGGCATGATGACGCGGAATACGTTACCGACCATCATGGTGCCGATGATGGCGCCGACATGGATAAAGGCACCGCGGCCGCTGAATACCTGGCTCAGCGCCCAGGCGGCGCCGATCAGCAGCGCGAACAGCACGAGGCCGAGCAGGGCGGGCTTCTTGCCCAGAGGCGACTCGCACAGGAAGTCGTACACGAACCAGCCCACGACCAGCGAGCCGATGCCGATGGCGACAGCTGCGGCGGAGCTCAGGTCGGAGCCAGGCGCGACCAGGTACAGGTCCGCGTTGAGGTAAAAGACAATGGTCAGCAGTGCGATGCCGCTGAGCCAGGTGGCATAAGCTTCCCATTTGAACCAGTGCAGCTGTTCCGGCATCTTGGGCGGTGCCAGCTTGTACTTCTCGAGATGGTAGATACCACCGCCGTGGATGGCCCAGAGGTCGCCGGACAGGCCCTCGCGGGGATTGCTGCGGTCCAGATGGTTTTCCAGCCAGACGAAGTAGAACGATGCGCCGATCCAGGCGATGCCAAAGATCATGTGCATCCAGCGCACGGTCAGGTTGAGCCATTCGGTGATATGCGGATCCATAATTCGCTCCTCAGCTGCACCGACCCGATGCCGGGGGCCAGTGACTGAACCTGGGGTAATCCATTCAGCTCGCGCGTGCGGCTGTTCCCGGGCTCCAAATTGCTTCTAGTCGTTATCGGTTGTCGTATTTGTTCAATGAACCGGCAGTTCATCCTGAATTGCCCGGCTCTCACCCCGGTATGGGGCTGGCACCGGCATTGTGTCGGTGCGGTGATGCATCCCTTGTATCACCCGGCGAGCCGGCGGAGCCGGCTGCCAAATCCAGTTACCCCTGCGGGTCGAGCACGATCTCTTCGCTTGCGTCGAAGAAGACTTCATCACAGTTGTTGCCGGGCCCCGCCCGGTCAACCACCAGAAACTCGTCCTGGTCGGTCAGCGCCAGGATCGGGTGGTGCCAGACGCCGCGATGGTAGTTGACGCCCTGGCTGCCGTCGCTGATGAAGGCGCGCAGCTGCGACGGCTCGACGCTGTCGCCCGGCGCTGCCACCAGGATCAGGAAGGGATTGCCGCGCATCGGAATGAAGGCCTGGCTGCCCAGCGGGTGGCGTTCCATCATTCGCACCGACAGCGGCATCGGCAGCTTGTCTGCGCGGAAGATGCTGATGATCGGCGCGCCGTCTTCGCCGGTCTCGACCTCCGCCAGCCGGTGGTAGCGGCGGGTCGAGCCGTTGTTGATCATGAAATAGTCATGGCCCTCGCTGACGATGACGTCGCCGAATGGCTTGAAGGCCTCGATCGTCAGGGGCTCGACGGTCAGTTTACGCATTTTAGTCCTTCCTGCTAACGGTGCCGAACAGGCGCAGACGGCTGACGCCTCCGTCCGGGAAAATGTTCAGGCGCACGTGGGTTACCGGGCCGAGATCCTTCAACTGGGCCTCGAAGGTGTGCTCCTGGTGCATTTCCAGTTTCTGCGACGGCAACAGTTCACGCCAGTAGAGACTGCGGGTTTCGATCTGGGCATCGGTGCCGCCCTCTACGTAGGCCGCCTGGATCGAGCAGCTGTCCGGATAGTTGCCCTTGAAGTGAAGAGTGTCGACGACGATGCGCTTGATCTCACCCGCGTGGCCCAGTGCGACGATGACCCAGTCGTTGCCCGGGGTACGACGGCGTGCGGTTTCCCAGCCGTCGCCCATGTTGACGCCTCGGCCCGGGTTGAGGATGTTGCCCATGCGGCCGAAGTGCTCGTCGCTGCAGGCAAGGGAACGGCCACCGTTGAGTGCCGCGGCGAGGTCGATCAGTTCGTGGCTGCTCTGGTTGCTCCAGTCGCGATACGGCACGCCGTAAACGCGCAGGCGCGCAATGCCGCCGTCCGGATAGATGTTCAGGCGCAGGTGCGTCCAGGCGCGGTCATCGTCGATGCCGTGCAGGTGGTGGCTGTTGCCCTGGAGATCCACAGACGGGAGGATCTCGAACCATTCGGTATCTTCGTTCGGATCACCCTCAACGCAGTAGCAGGCGTCGATGGAGGCCGACGGCGGGTAGTTGCCGGTGAAGTAGCTGGTATCGATATCGAAGCCCTTGATGCTGCCCGGCACGCCGAGACGGATCACGGCGTGGTCGTAACCTTCAAAGCGCTTGCGGCGCGATTCCCAGCCATCCATCCACTTACCGTTGTCGTCGTAGACACCTTCCTTCCACACCGCCGGCTCCGGGTTGAGCATGCGGTTGACATCGGCGAACCAGTCGTCGGTGACGGACACCGCCTCGGTACCGAGACGGGCATCGGCGAGGTTGATGTACTTCTCGAAGCTCTCTGTCTGTCTGCTCATTGCATCTGTCCTTACATCGGCTGTCGCCCGTGGCTTACATCGCCTGCAGGCGGAACAGCGCGATCTTGTTGATCTCGGCGAGGGCGCGCTCGAATTCCTGCTCCGGGCTGTTGTGAATGCGCTCCTCGAACGCCGCCAGGATCTGGTGCCGGTTGCTGCCCTTGACCGCCATGATGAAGGGGAAGCGGAACTTGTCCTTGTAAGCCTCGTTCAGTTCGGTGAAACGGGCAAACTCTTCGGCGGTGCATTCGTGAATGCCGGCGCCGGCCTGTTCGGAGGTCGAAGCGGCGGTCAGTTCTCCGCGCACGGCGGCCTTGCCCGCCAGGTCCGGGTGCGCATTGATCAGTGCCAGCTGGCGCTCGTGGTCGGCGTTCGCCAGCTGTTCGGCCATGCGTGCCTGCAGCGCTTCGACCTCGTCCTGGGACGCGTCGATGCCGGCGTCCCAGGCCTGTTCGGCAACCCAGGCGGAGTGTTCATAGATATCGCCAAAGGTCTCGACGAACGCTTCGCGGCTCATGCTGCTGGGGGTGCAGGTCTGAAACTTGCTCACTTGCTGCTCTCCGGGTTGTAGGGATGATGCTCGTGCCAGTGTCGTGCAATATCGACGCGGCGGGTGAACCAGACGCCGTCATGGCTGCGGACATACTTGATGAACTTTTCCAGTGCGGCCATGCGCGCCGGGCGGCCGAGCAGGCGGCAGTGCATGCCGATGGACAGCATTTTCGGTGCTTCCTGCCCCTCTTCGTAGAGCACGTCGAACGCGTCTTTGAGGTACTGATAGAACTGTTCGCCGCAGTTGAAGCCCTGAACCTGGGTAAAACGCATGTCGTTGGTGTCCAGGGTATAGGGGATCACCAGGTGGCCTTTGCCGTTGTTGTCGACCCAGTACGGCAGATCGTCGTCGTAGGCGTCGGAGTCGTACAGAAAACCGCCTTCCTGCATCACCAGGTTGCGGGTATTGGGGCCGAGGCGGCCGGTGTACCAGCCTTGCGGACGCTCACCGGTGATTCGGGTGAGGATCTCGATGGCGCGCTGCAGGTGATCGCGCTCTTCGGATTCGTCCATATACTGATAGTCGATCCAGCGGTAGCCATGGCTGCAGATTTCGTGGCCGGCCTCGACCATGGCCTTGATCACCTCGGGGTGGCGTTCGGCGGCCATGGCGACGGCGAAGATGGTCAGCGGAATGTCGTGTTTCTTGAACAGGCGCAGCAGGCGCCAGACACCGGCTCGGCTGCCGTACTCGTACAGCGACTCCATGCTGATGTTGCGCACGCCCTGGAGCGGCTGTGCGGCAACCATTTCGGAGAGGAAAGCTTCGGATTCCTTGTCACCGTGAAGTATGCAGCGTTCGCCGCCCTCCTCGTAGTTCAATACGAACGACAGGGCGATGCGGGCATTGCCCGGCCAGCGGGGGTGCGGCGGGTTGGCGCCGTAACCGATCAGGTCGCGTGGATATTCGTTGCTCACAGGGCAGCTCCTCGTCGATCTTGCAGCGAATGGGCTTGGCCAGCGGCCGGCTCGCGGCCGGCAGCGGGGAATTGGTATTATTGTATACAAATAATCTCGGTCATTGTAAATAACTTTTGTCTCTAACGGCATGATGGGCGCGCCGGTATTTTACCAATCCCGCAGCATGGTGCAGTCGGCATGTCCCGTCATTACTGCTATATGGCCAGGCGAGCAAAGTGTTTTGTAAATTGCACATCATTTTTGTGTACAAAAAAAATCGAAAATGTTTATATTGTTCGAGGGCCGCGGCTGTCAGCATCGGTTGACGAAGCGGTAACAACTGATCGATTCGGACCAAAGAGGAGGAGAGGCGTTGTGTTTCGGCGCGGGCCCCAGCAACAGGCCTGCCGGCACCGGGTCTCTTGAACTGATGGGATATTTGACGACTCACGTACTGGACGCGGCCCACGGCCGGCCCGGCAGCGGTATCCAGATTGAACTTTATCGTATCGGCGCCGAACGGGAGCTGATTGCCACCGCCATCACCAACGACGACGGCCGTTGCGACAGCCCGGTCCTCGAAGGCGAGGCTTTTGTGCCGGGTGTCTATGAACTGATTTTCAGTGCCGGCGACTATTACCGCAGGCATGGCGTCGAGCTGCCGGAGCCGGCCTTCCTCGATCAGGTGGTACTGCGCTTCGGCATTGCCGATCGGGACGAGCACTATCATGTCCCGCTGTTGATCTCGCCGTACAGCTACTCGACCTATCGCGGCAGCTGATGTGCGAGTCCTATGAAAAAGCCCGCCCGGAGTACCCGCGGCGGGCTTTTTTGTGGTTCATCGCGCTTTAGCGGGAAAAACGTCATTCGTAGGATGGGTGGAGCGACGCCCCGGCACGGCGTATCCGTCACTGATGCGGCCAGGGC
>JABXIM010000240.1 GCA_013373085.1 Oceanospirillaceae bacterium
CGGCTTGTTGGCGAATCCGGTTACGGGCAGACCGATGCCCTTGCGAGACAGCAGCTGCATCGAGCGCAGCTTGTCGCGCGAGCGCGAGATGGCGACCGATTCATTGAGCGGATAGGTGCCCATCATTTCGAACTGACGCAGCACGGCCGTGCCGTAAAAGGTCACCGAAGCGCCGATGCGCGGAATCACCGCATCGAAATCCGGTAGCGCCAGCCCTTTCACATGAATTTCTGGCTGCTGCATGTTGATGTTCATGTAGCAGCTAAGGACATCTACGACCTTGACTTCATGGCCGCGCGCGCGCGCGGCCTCGACCAGGCGTCGGCTCGAATAAAGACCGGAATTGCGTGACAGTAACGCCAGTTTCAAGGCAGTTTCTCCGCAGCTAGCGAGCCGGTGGACAGGACCGGCGGCAAAGAGAGTGAGGATTGGATTTCCGTATCTGCAAGCCCCTATGTGCGGGCTTTTCGACGGAAACAGGCGCCGCATTATCGAGCCCGGGCCGAGGCTCGGCAAGATTAGGATGAAGCTTTTTTGAAGCACGTAAATTTCTGGCCACAGGAAACACTTCCGCTGTTGACTTCCCTCTGGAATTCGCTATGCTCGACTGCAGGCTCGAAATACGGCTCCAGATTGATGTCACCAAACGAAGTTTCTCCTTGTAGTAGCTCGTCTGATCTTCATAACGGAATACCTGCATTTCTCAGCTAGACCCGCAAGGCGCGGTTCGCTCGCGATCAACGCCCTGCAAACTTGAAAAACAAATCCTTTATGGAGTTCAGAATGTCTACTACCGGTACTGTTAAGTGGTTCAACGAAGAGAAAGGTTACGGTTTCATCGCTCAGGACAACGGTCCTGACGTGTTCGTACACTTCCGCGCAATCGTTGGCGATGGTTTCCGTACCCTGGCTGAAGGCCAGAAAGTACAGTTCACCATCACTCAGGGCCAGAAAGGTCCTCAGGCTGAGAACGTCCAGGTCGTCTAAGACTTCCCTGACGTGAAAAAAAACCAGCGCCTCGCAAGAGCCGCTGGTTTTTTTATGGTTCATCACGCTTTAGCGGGAAAAACGTCAATCGTAGGATGGGTGGAGCGACGCCTCGGCACGGCGTATCCGTCACTGATGCGGCCAGGGCGTCGTGCAACCCATCTTGGGTGTCGGTTCGACACTCGACTCATTGATGGGTTACGCCGCGTCAACCCCGCTGAAAGCGTCAAACAGGGTGCCAGTGCGGCTCCACCCATCCTACTTTTGGCCCCCGGTTTCACGCCAATCTGCGATGAACCTTTTTTATGTTCAGGATGAACGTACGCCGCGGGCGCAGGGATGCGCACGACTGCAGGCAGCAGGAGGCAGGGCGACGCAGGATGCCAAAGCCGAGCAACGGCGGCTATCAGGCACTACCGTTGGTGATGCCTGATGCGAAGCCATCGCGTAACCCGTAACGAGCGAGCCGTCACCGTCTGTTAAGTTCCATGCGCCGCAGGAACTCGGCCATGATCTCATGGTAGAGCGCGGTACCGAGGAAGCGGTCCTCGACATCGGAATCGACACTGGGGTTGTCGTTGACCTCGATCACCACCACCCGGTCGCCGCTTTGCTTGAGATCGACCCCGTACAGACCGTCGCCGATCAGGCGCGTCGCCTTTAGCGCCGCCTCGAGCACCGCCGGCGGCACCTCGTAGGTCGGCAGGGTGTCGAAACCGCCCGAATCGACGTCACCGGCATTGCCGTGTCGGTAAATCTGCCAGTGATCCTTCACCATGTAGTATCGGCAGGCGTACAGCGGCTTGTTGTTCAGCACGCCGATGCGCCAGTCGTAATCGGTGTACAGGAACTCCTGCGCCAGCACCAGCGAGGAGCTTTGCAGCAGCTCCTTCAGGCCCTTGACCAGCTCCTCCCGCGTTTCCACCTTGCACATGCCACGGGAGAAGGCGCCATCGGGAATCTTCAACACCATCGGGAAGCCCAGGGACGCGATCATCTGATCGACGGTGGTCTTGTCGGCGTTACTGACGATGCTCGTTGCCGGCGTCGCGACACGGTTGGTTTTCAACAGTTCCGCCAGGTAGATCTTGTTGGTGCAGCGCAGGATCGACGTCGGATCGTCCATCACCACCAGCCCCTCCGCCTCGGCCTTTTTGGCGAAACGATAGGTATGATGATCCACCGCCGTGGTTTCCCGGATGAAGAGTCCGTCGTACTCGGGCAGCCGCATCAGGTCGCGCTTGCCGATCATCTCCACATTGATGCCGAGCTGGCGGCCACTGGCGACGAAACGCTTGAGCGCTTCCTTGTCACTCGGCGGCAGCGCCTCGTCCGGATCGACCAGCATCGCCAGATCGTAGCGGTAGCGCTTGCGCGCACGGGGTTTGAGCCAGATACGGTTGCTGAAGCGCTCCAGCGCCGCCGCAAACAGCTCCTGATCCGCTTCGTCCGTGATTTCGCGCAGCGCCAACTGGCGAATGCTCTCCACCTGCCAGACCTTGTGGCGCTTGAGCCGTACTTCGAGCACCGGTGACGGGAAGCGCTCGAACAGCTGCTTGGCGACCGCCGTGAGCTCCGGCGTGCGGGTTTCGCCGAAAAAGATCCGCAGTTCGATCTTCGACTGATCGTCCGAAAGGCGCTTGGCGAGTTTGTCGAGGGTCTGGGACAGGCCGTCCAACTGCAGCGAATACAGGGACTTGCGGCGCAGATCGCTGATGACCCGAACGCTCGGGATCACGTGCTGGCCGCGCGCTTCGGCAAGCAGGGAGCAGTAGTAACCGCGCCCCAGCGGGCGACTGTTGCGGCAGAAATTCAGAACCCGCACCCTGCCAGCACCGCTATCGGCGAGCGCCAGATACTGATCGAACGAGATGACATCCTTGCTGGGGTAGTAGGGGCCCCAGTCACCCAGGTCGTCGACGACAACATAAAACGAAGACATGACTCGCGATCCCGCTACCGGTGTATTTTGGCGATTATGCCCAGCTGCGAAGCGGCAGCACAATAGACTGGGCGGGTCGGCAATAAAATTTAACCGGCCACTGCGCGGCCGGCCCGGCCGGTGCTAATATCCCGCTATCTCCCATACGGACGTTGCGCGTTGAACAGCCCCACCATTCGCCCCGCCCTTTCCGCCGATATCGACGCGCTGCTGCAGATCGAACGTCAGTGTTTCACCAGTGACCGCCTATCCCGCCGCAGCTTTCAGCGCCTGATCCGCCACGGCCACGCATCTTTGCTGATCGCGCTCTGCGAAGACGGCCCCGCCGGCTACGCGCTGGTGCTGTATCGGCGCGGTACCCGTCTCGCCCGGCTGTACTCGCTGGCGGTGCGGCCGGACCGGCGCGGCCGGGGACTGGCCCAGGCGCTTCTGACGGCAGGCGAGCAGGCGGCGCGTGAGCAAAACTGCATATTCATGCGACTCGAGGTCAACGTCCGCAATGAAGCGGCCATCGCGCTCTATCGGCGTGCGGGCTACCATCCGATCGGGTCCATCCGCGAATACTACGAAGACGGCGGCGATGCGCTGAAAATGGAAAAGCCGATCCGCCTGCATGGCGCCATCGCCCCGGAGCGCCGCACCGCCTTCTATGAGCAGACAACACCCTTCAGCTGCGGGCCGGCAAGCCTGATGATGGCCATGCACCACCTCGACCCGGAGTACCGGATGACCCGCCGCGAGGAGCTCAACATCTGGCGCGAATCCACCACCATTTTCATGACCGCCGGCCACGGCGGCTGCTCGCCCCAGGGGCTGGCGCTGAGCGCCTGGCGCCGCGGCTTCGACGTGACCCTTTACTGCAACGCGACCCAAGTGCCGTTCATCGACAGCGTCCGGGACCCGGACAAAAAGCAGGTGATTGCGCTGGTGCACGAGGACTTCGTCGAGCAGCTAGCGGAAAGCGACGTCGAGATTCACGACCAGGAGATGACGCCCGAGCAGTTGCAGCGGCATCTCCGACACGGCGACGTGCTGATCAGCCTGATCAGCACCTGGCGGCTGAACCGCAACAAGGCCCCGCACTGGGTGATGATCACCGCCGCTGACGAACGCTGTGTCTACCTCACCGACCCGGACCGGGAGCGGGACGAGTACCAGAGCGAAACCGATTACATCGATGTGCCCGTGGAAGTCGGCGAGTTTCTCGCAATGGCGGCCTTCGGGCGCTCCCGCCTCAAGAGCACGGTGGTGCTGAGCCGGCGCGCTTCGAACTAACCGCAGGAGCGGCGCCACGCCACGAATATCCATTGCGGATAAAAGCTTCGCCGCGGGGCGCGGCTCCAACAGCGCTCAGCCCTTGCCGCGGGTGCGGGTCTTGTGGCTGGAGTAGTTCTTTTCGATGAACTCGATGATCCGACCGGCAACGTCGAGGCCGGTGGCCATCTCGATACCCTCGAGACCCGGCGACGAGTTGACCTCCATTACCAGCGGGCCATGATTGGAACGCAGAATATCGACCCCGGCGACATTGAGCCCCATGGTGCGGGCCGCACGCACCGCAGTGCTGCGTTCTTCCGGCGTCAGCCTCACCAGCGTGGCGACGCCGCCACGATGCAGATTGGAACGGAACTCGCCGGGCTTGGCCTGGCGTTTCATCGCCGCGATCACCTTCTCGCCGATGACGAAGCAGCGGATATCGGCGCCGCCGGCCTCCTTGATGTATTCCTGCACCATCACCGACGCCTTCAGGCCCATAAAGGCCTCCAGCACGCTCTCGGCCGCCTTGCGCGTTTCCGCCAGCACCACGCCTATGCCCTGGGTCCCCTCCAGCAACTTGATCACCAGCGGCGCGCCACCGACCATTTCGATCAGGTCCGGAATATCGGCCGGCTTGTTGGCGAATCCGGTTACGGGCAGACCGATGCCCTTGCGAGACAGCAGCTGCATCGAGCGCAGCTTGTCGCGCGAGCGCGAGATGGCGACCGATTCATTGAGCGGATAGGTGCCCATCATTTCGAACTGACGCAG
>JABXIM010000146.1 GCA_013373085.1 Oceanospirillaceae bacterium
CTGGATAGAGCGCGTCCCTCCGGAGGCAGAAGTCATCGGAAATATGGGCACTGAGGGTAACAGTCACAATTAGTAGGTTGTTTTATTGACCGCCCTTAGCTCAGCTGGATAGAGCGTGCCCCTCCGGAGGGCAAGGCCAGAGGTTCGAATCCTCTAGGGCGGGCCATTTCCCCTTTTTTGATCTCTGCCCCAAGTGCCCAAAAAATCGCTGGTTTTGGCTCTGTGCCCAAATTGTGCCCGTGTGGTGCCCAAGTATTTTTAGCACCATCACTCAATATGCAAAAAATGACCTCTACCCTAAATTGATCACTTATCGACTTTCTTTCCATTTCACGAACAGAGTTCGATTCTTTTCATACCACTGAGTTAAAACTAAGAACTGCCGACCATTAACTATAATCGGATTTTGTGTAGACCAGCGGTTATAACCATTTATACGCGCGTACTCTCGAAGCTCTTCGATGCTCGCATTCAAAGGCGTTTCTTTTAGTACAGAAAAATGAACTCCAAATATTCGGCGACAATACTCTGCAGACAATAAATTAACTATTACATTTGAAGGCAGACTAGGTACATTTTCCCGCAAATAATTGGTTATGTCTGAATTAGTAACTATGCAATTATTCACTTCATCTTGTGAAGCTTCAGGACCTTCTACTGATGAAGTCGTTCTAGGCTGGTTACCAGAGTTATCGTATTGGATATGACACGGGCGACATAACGCTTTAATGATTTTATCTATTGGCTCATGCGCGGTTATTAGGCGAGATTCAAACACGTCTAAATCAACGGTTATTACTTCACCATTTATAAAATCGCTCAGCACTTCCTCAATAATAACTGGCCGCTCTCTGCCAGTGACATGGGCTGCTTCTAGTATTGCATCAACCGAACCGCAGTGCTCGCATTGGCCAACTTCGGCTTTATAGGCTCTAGAAAGGCCATTAATGACGTTTTTAACCCTTGGATTTATATATTTAATGAACTCATCAAGTGTTCCAACAAACGAAGCCATAAAACTACCCAACAAACCTAACAATCTATTTTTAGATATACCTAAATACTTAACTATATATAGGAGACGGCAATTCAGGATAAGCCCTATATATGTGAAGAAACACCCTTTCTGTGATATCTGAAATCTCATCCTCTCCATATTGCTCAACGGGTAACCCTGTTCTTTCATCATAGAGAAAATCAAATATCTGCTGCTTCACCGCGTCGCGAGTCGATTCTTTCTGCTGCCAGTTCGCAACTTTCAGCCGCTCTTCTTTTAGCGTTGCCAACAAAGTAGTCGCGACTTGTTTGATCTTGGCAATCTCTTTTGGCAGCAAATTCGGCTTATTTAACAGATCAAACAATACCAAAGACTCCTCGTCTAGGCCTTCCCGGATTGCGCGCTTCTCTTCATGCGAAAGCTCTTCATTCAGCTTTAACAGAGCCTCAAAGGTTTTTTCAATAACAACGCGATCCTTTTCCTGGTTATATTCCTTAACCAATTTTTCGTAGTGCTCTTGATAATCGGTACGTAACGGGTTCTGCATCATGAGCCGGGCTAGCTTCTTCTCAACCGCATGCTTGAGCGATTGCACTGTAGTATTCTTTCGCTCTGATCTAGAAAACTCTTGGCGGAGTCGTTCAAAATCGATCTTGCTGATATCGTAAATTCGCTCACCATCCGGTTTCGGCTCTTTGACTTTATGTGTGGTATCGATACTACCGTCAACAATTTCGTACAGTTCTTTCATGATGTCGGAGATGTCGGCTTTTTCTTTGTCTGCCTGTAAACTCTTATAAAGTACGCTGATGGCATCGCGCAAATCACGATAACCATTAACACCCGGCACGTTAATACAGGCCTTGAATTTGTTGAACACCTCTCTGGCCATTACCTCGAAACGTTTACGTGTTTCGTCATTTTGATTAATTACTTCTTTTGCCTGAGCAATCGCAGCATTTTTAGCAAAACCTGTTTCTGTAATAATCCGGCTTAGCTCAAAATCATGCTTTCGCAAAAACTCCGCAACAAAACTGATCGATTCGTTCAGACTTTCCAACAACTCTTCATTGGGCTTGGCGGGTTCATTTTCGCCCTCACCTCCGCCATGACCCTCGTCGCCGGCACCGGCGAAGGTTGCCAATGCTTTACGCAGGTTTTTCAGTATCCCGCAGTAATCCACTATCAAACCATTGTTTTTGCCTTCCGCCACGCGATTTGCCCTAGCAATGGCCTGCATCAAGGTGTGCGCCTTCAAAGGCTTGTCTAAATAAAGGGTGGAAAGTGTTGGCACATCGAACCCGGTTAACCACATGGCACACACGACAGCCACTCTGAATGGGTGCTCGCTGGATTTAAAGGCTTCTTCCATGTCCAGTCGAGAGCCATCAGCCAGTTCAAATCCGGCTTTAAGCAACTGGCGGTGAGGTTTTATATCCAGCCCCCATTTTTCGAACTTGGCAACTTCACCTTGCTCCTCACTGACTACAACCGCCATCAGCGTTTCTTTCATCCACGCCAATTGGCGCTCTCGCCAGGCCAAGTCCTGCTCGTCCGTAGCCGACGCAAGTGCTTTTTCTTTGGTTTTAATTTCCAGTTGCCAGTAAAAATCAATCAACTTGTGCATCCGTACACAAGTGATCTTGTCGAGACACACAAACATCGCCTTGCCGGTTTCCCAAGCGTTGGCATAGTGGGCCACAAAGTCACGCGCTATCTGATCCAGTCGGCTGGTTGCAGTGATAATGTGATAATCACGCTTCAGCTCTCGCTCCAACCTTTGCTGAACGTCTACATCCTCAATTTCCAACTCATCCAGCTTTTCCGCTATACGCTCATTGATGCCTTTGGGGTCCGCAACCGTGTGCTCGTTGCCATCTTCGTCGGTAAATACCAACTCTTCACCACGGGCGTCGTAGTACAAGGGTACTGTCGCCTTATCCTCGACAGCCCGCTGAAAGTCATAGGTAGAGATGTAATCACCAAAAACTTTCTTGGTTATCTCATCATCTTTGAATAGTGGCGTTCCGGTGAAGCCGATAAAGCTGGCATTGGGCAAGGCGTTGCGCATGTTTAACGACAAGGTGCCATATTGCGTGCGGTGAGCTTCGTCGGTGATGACGATAATGTCGTCGCGCTCGGAATAAGGCTTTTTAGGGTCGACCTTTTCATTAAACTTTTGAATGAGGGTGAACAAAAAAGCTTTTTGTTGGCCGATCAGCGCCTTAAGGCCCTTCCCGCTATCTGCACGGCAAGGGTCTTTGTCGTTATCGACCAAGCCACAACCTGCAAAGGTTTTATAAATTTGCGTGTCCAGATCCTCACGATCCGTTAACACCACAAAGGTATAGTTACCACCCAACTTTCGATGCACCATCTGGGCGAAGAATACAATCGAATACGACTTTCCTGAGCCTTGGGTATGCCAGAAAACCCCCAACTTACCCAACCGTTCACCTCGATTAACAACGGCATCAATGGCACGGATAACACCGAGGTATTGGTGATTGCGGGCAACGATTTTCACCAAGCGGCCAGAGCTTTGGTCAAAAAGGGTAAAGTTTTCAAAGATGTCCATAAGGTTAGTTTTGGAACAGGTTCCCTTAAGCAAAGTTTCCATATCCACCACGCCTGGCTCACTCTCTTTCAATCGCTTCCAATCATTGAAATGCTCAAACTTACTGGAAACGGAGCCAATCTTGGCGTCAATGCCATTGCCCAAGATAATAAAGGCATTGTGATAAAACAGGTGCGGAACTGTGTCTTTGTAGTCCGCAAGGTTTTGCTCATAGGCAGCACGGATATCCTTATGAACGTTTTTCACCTCCATAAATAACAGAGGAATGCCATTCACAAACCCGACAAGGTCTGCTCTGCGACGATAAATATCGCCTTTGATCCAAAACTCTCTGACCAGCAAGAAGTGATTGTTTTCGTAGTTGTCAAAATCAAACAGGCGAAGCCGCTTCTTTTCCCGCTCACCTTTGTCGTTGTGGAAACTCACCTCTACGCCATTCTTATGAAGGGAGTATTTCTCCTTATTCACAGCAACAATATTGGTGGATGCTGGCATCTCACAAACCAAACGCAATGCCTCTTGGTAGGCGACATCCGGCAAGCCAGGGTTGAGCTCTATCAGTTTTTCTCCCAAATAGCGGGTTAACACCACCTCTTGCTCTGAAAGCCGACCTAAATCACCCTCCTTGCCCAGCTTTTCATACATGCCCAGGACAGATTCATCCCACTGCAAGTGATTCAGCAAGTAGTCTGCAGTGACCTCCTGAACCAGGGTTTCTTCAGTCATGGCCATGAGTAAATCCCTCTATTTCTTGTTCTTAACTTGATAGCGTACAGGGCGATTGAGCTTCTTTACTTGCTCATCATCAACAGCTCGTTTCAACCATTCAGTTAACTGAGATTTATTAAGCTGAGTGCTTTCAATTAATTCTTCGACAGTAACTGGCTTCTCTGCCAAGCGCTGCAACTCGGAGATAAAAAGCAGATAGAAATCGATAGGACCTGATAGGACAGCGTCGCTTTCGGCAGTTTGCTCTGAATTTACAACAATGTTTGCCTGATTTTCGTTAACGACACTTTCGGTCTCTGACTCAACAACTTCCTTTTTATGCTCAGGTTCAATCTTAGGGCCAGAGTCAGTCTCGGCAAACAACTCAGGCTGTGCGGACATGGATAACAGATCACCCATTTGCTCCTTCACCTGATTCGCACTGCCATCTTCATTGCTCATTAAATCTGCAACTTTGAAGGCTTCAATATCCGCCTCCAACCAACGACCGCCTTTGGCCACCAAATCGCTATTGGCTGCATCTTTATCCGTTGTCTGCTTAACCCACAGCGCTACCCATCCTTTTTTCAGATTTTCTTCTGCACCATTTAGCGTTCCGCCTTTTTTGCCCGAATGAATCACCAGAGAGCTGTCTGCCAGGCAATAGATGTATTTGTTGCGGGCCATGGCATTACCAGCATTGAATCCTGCCTCTGGATAAAAAGGCGATACCAGCACAGCGTGATCATCCATCAAGCCTTTGCGCCACTTGGTGCTGGTCGCTGCTTTTAGCAGGCTATCGGCCATCACACCGATCACCACACCGCCATGTTTCATAGCACCCAGCATTGCCGTTTCATCGACACCCCGAGCACCACCAGAGACAATGGCAACACACTCTTCTGCTGCTTTGGCACCCACTTGGTCGGTAAAAGCCAAATCAGACTCGCTGGCATTGCGCGAGCCAATAACCGCCAAGCCTCCGGCATTCAACAAGGCTTTGTTACCACAACCAAACAGCACAGGCGGGGAATCTGTTTTCAACCGCATCTTCAAGCGTTTTGGGTATTCTGGATCGGAACGAGTGACCACCCACAGGCCAGCCCGTTGCCATTTTTCCATGGCCAGTGCGAGGCTATGACCACGATCCAGCAACCCAATAATTCGCTCGGCACTGATACGCGCATCGTGCCAGCCTTGCAGCAAAGCTTTCGGGTCGGAAACCAACAGATCGGCTGGTGTGTTGGACTTCTCCTTTAACCATAAGGCAAAGCGGCCCCATTCCGTATTGCTCAGCGGTTTGGCACTTTCGCTACTGGCTTTCGAAAAATAGCTGGTCAGCAGCAAGGTCGCTTGCGCCGTAGGTGACAATAGAGTGGTTTCAATCATTAGTCATTCACCGAAGATGAAGCCAGGGCGACGGGATAAACCACCCCGCTGCCTGCTTGCTGTAATAGTGCCGCGATAACTGTCATCGTCCAACCTGAGTCAACGATATCATCAACGAGTAGAACCGGCCCATCAGAGAGTGATTCGGTAATTTCAAAAACACCATCAAGATTTCGGCATTGGTGATAGCGATTTTGCTGGCCTTTTTGCGGTTGATTGTCTTTTACTTTCCTAACTGCATCCACAAACGGCAGACCCAAGCGTGCAGCCAGCCGGCGAGCAAAATCAGGTACCAGTTCAGGATGATTACGCGACGGCACGCAGCACACCCACTGCGGCGCAGGACTGGGTTGCCAACGCTGCTGAATCATTTCCGCCATGGCGCCAACCAGTTCATCACTGAAACGCCCGGCATGCTTGTTGTCGGCAACCGTTCGGCCCCAACCGGCATCACCCCAGCGGGATAAAACACGGCCTTCCTGTGCGCGAAGTTGCTGGGGTAGATTGCCTCTAAAACCGTATTCCAGAAAGGCATTGGCCGCCACCTGTGCTTTTGGGGCGATCACCATTTCCGCATGTTTGAGGAAGGTGCCTGCGCGATGCGCCAAAGCAGGATCAACTGGTACATTGATCACGGGCCGCCCCAGGCAAGACGAACATTTACCGCATGGCGTAGGATCGTGATCGTCCAGCGCCCTTCGCAAGAAGGTCATTTTGCAGCCTGCATCATTCAGATACGCCTGAACCTCCTGCCATTCCTGCACTCGCTGCCCGGTTAAGTGTGCAATTCGGGCATGATCCATTTGATAACGCACGGGCGTTCTAACCCAGCGGCTGCCGTCTTTGATGACAGGAGCCGGGTTTTCCACGCTCAGCAGCTTCAGCACTTTTTCAATTTGGCCATGACGCAGATTAGTTTGTTCTTCGATGCTGCGAATCGACAACCCATCACTCTGTTCCAGAACCCACAAGATCTCATTCACGTGAGCTTCTGACGGAAAGGCCGATTCCCGGAAAAACTCGTGAATATCCTGATCTTCCACACCCGACATCAACACACCCACGGCATGATCAATACCACGCCCGGCGCGACCCACCTGCTGGTAATAGGCAACGATAGAACCCGGCGCCTGATAATGAACAACAAAGCTTAAATCCGGCTTGTCGTAACCCATCCCCAACGCTGTGGTGGCCACCAAGACTTTTAACTGGTTGTTGAGAAGCAATTCCTCAAGATGCTGGCGGTAGGTGTTACTGTTTTCAAAGCCGTCAGCTTCAACGCTGCCGTGGTATGCTCTAGCGTCTATGCCATTAGTACTTAACCACTCAGCGACTTGTTCGGCGTCTCGCACCGTTAAGGTGTAAACAATCCCCGTGCCAGGCAAGGTGGGGATCACCTGGGCTAACCAGGCCAAACGGGACGCCTGATCTGGCAGCACCATGGTTTGCAATGCGAGACTTTCTCGGGTCAAAGGGCCACGATGAATTTGAATATTTCCAAGCTGAGTTTGAATATCGGCAACGACACGGTTATTCGCCGTTGCCGTAGTACCCAGTACTGGTGTATTGGCAGGCAACTGGCGCAGAATGTTTACGATGCGACGATAATCTGGGCGAAAATCATGCCCCCAATCAGAAATACAGTGCGCTTCATCAATCACCATCAGAGCGATGCGGTCGGCAATGGGCTGTAATACTGTTTCAATAAAGTTGTCGTTGGCCAAACGCTCAGGGGAAATCAACAAGCAGTCGATTTGATTATTCAGAATGCGCTGGGTTACCGCCTGCCAATCGTTTTGATTGGTGGAGTTCATGGTCTCCGCAACAATGCCCAAGCGCTGCGCCGACTCAATCTGGTTACGCATCAAGGCCAACAAAGGCGAAACAATAATAGTCGGCCCCATGCCGCGATCACGGAAGATTTTGGTGCTAATAAAGTAAACCGAGCTTTTACCCCAACCGGTTCGCTGCACCACCAGCAGTTTCTGCCGATGATTCACCAAGGCATCAATCGCTTCCCACTGACCATCTCGGAATTCGACTGCGGGATTGGCTAGCGCGGTTTGCAGTAATTGATGGGCTTCCTGTTTTTCGGTATTGGGATTCATCATCACTCCTTGATTTACACGGTCAGTTCGCCGCTCATAAGTTTGGGTAGCTGCAGGTCGCGGGCTTGGGAGAGCTTGCTGTTCTTAAGCAATAAAGTTTTAATTTGATTAAAAACCGGCTCACAAAAATCTTGAAATTCATCTAACAAACTGTTACTCGGAATAATCACATACATTGACTCAAACTTAGCCTTATTAACATTAGGCATAGTTGCTCCACCGCCTATCGCTAGGAGTTTTGGCCTAAAGTCTTTCAGTGTGAAGTAGGAGTAATAAGTAAGGAATTTGTCCTTTGGTACTACTGCGTTTATTTGCTGATTGGTCTGACACTCAAACGCGTTTAGAGATACAACTCCTAACTTTGCTCCAATACAGGCAACTAAAACCGAATTGGGTGGTAACGTTTTATTCTTTTGGGAATTCGCCCCTTTTTCAGACAAGTATTCTGACGGAGACAAAACAATTGAAGAGTCGTGCATATCTGGCGTTTTTATGAATGGTAGGTAATCCCCAAAGTTAGCTGAGTCTTTTGTTGATGGTGTTTTTCCAGTAATTACTAAACCTAAATCCCGCACCTTGGCTCGCTCCCACCCCTCCGGCACACCATCGGTAATCTTGACTTGCTCATGACCGGGGAAGCGCAGGTGAACAAACCATTCCTGATACAGCAGGCGAGCGGATTCTTCCAGCAACTGAATGCGGCGGCGGTTGTTTTCGATGAGGTCGTCGTAGGTCGCGATAGAGTCGGCAATTCTCATCTGCTCTGTTACGTCGTCTGGCACCAAGAATTTCAATGCCAGCAGCTTTGCCTGACTCAGATTATCCTGTGCGGCTCCTTGCGTGAATTGCCGATACTGCAACTTCAATACAGCATCAAAAAGGTATTTTACAAAACGGGCATCTGCTTTCTCTGGATCAGGGATAAACCCTATTACGCTATCAGGAAAACAGGCATCAATAGCCAGAATGGATGTATCTGCAATATTTGCGGCGATCGTTATACACAGAGTACCAACCGGCCATAACTTACTTTGAGCAAGCCCTTCTTCACTATAAGTTTGAGAGTAATCTGTTAAATACAGCCCCGCGTGCTTAACATCTCCTGTTTGCACAAACGGATACTGGCCACCATACAAGTGAGCGGCATCTCTTGGCCTGTGCCTGGATCGACCTCTAGATACAAACCCAAGCTGATCTAATGACTTTTCAGACCAGCTCATACCCCCAACTCCTCAAAGTTACGGACAATCTTTTCTGCCAACTCTACCGCTTCGGCATTTAAACCTTGCAGCTCAATATGGATATCACGCAGGGCTTCTTCAAAGTCGAACTCTTCATCCACCTCTTCCGGCGCTACACCCACATAGCGGCCAGGCGTCAGGCTCCAGTCGGCGGCTTCAATGTCTTTGATGTCTACCAGTTTGACCAAGCCTTCCACATTACGTAGCTTGCCTTCCGGGAAGCGGCTTAATAACCAATGGGCTTGCTTGTAGAAGTAGCGTACTTGTTTAATTTGTTCCACGGCAAGCTTGCGGGCTTCATCGGCGGTTTTCTTTAAATTGCTACGGCCACGACCATTTAACAGCGTGTTATCCCAGAATTCGCTGTCTTTGGCGTCATTGGCTTCGGCCAGTTCAATTACGCGGGTTGCCAACTTATAAGCCAGGTCGATTTCTTTGATCAGGTTTCGACTTTGTTCAGCAAGGTCTTTCAGGCAGGCATCTTTATCGATAAAGTCGAGCAGGCTGGCTGCATCGTTATAATCGTTTTCATTCCACCATTTCTGCAGGTCGTTGGTCAGGATTTGAAACGCGGACCAACCGCCTTCGACCGAGCCCTTGGCATTGAGGAAGTCAACATAGGGCTCAACATTCACGCCGTCTTGCTCCAGCTTGTCCATGAAAGGTTGAAAGGCTTGGCTGAATTTTCCCAACTGAGCTACAAAGTCTGGTATCGGCTCGCAGGCTAACGCCTCAGATTGTTCACAGGAGCGAGCTTCAAAAATTGACTTGTCGATATACTGCTGCACCAGCTCAACAAAACGCTCGCCTTCGCCACGGTATAGCCAGACCACGGCAGTCAGGTTCTGTTGCTGCTCGGGGCTGAAGTCGTAAATCTTGCGGGTTACTTTGCGGTAGACATTGCGAGCATCCAGCATTAACACTTTATCTTTCAGATTTGCAGGCTTGTTTTTATTCAGAAACCACAACTGGCACGGCACCGATCGCGTGTAAAAGAAATTGCCACGAATATCGACCATGATGTCCACATGACCGGTTTTGACTAACTGCTCGCGCACCTTGGCTTCGTCCCGCCCGGCGCTGGAGGCCTGAGATGACATGACAAAACCGGCTCGGCCCGTATCGTTCAGATAGCTATAAAAGTACTGAATCCACAGATAGTTAGCGTTGCTGACTTTTTTGTTTTTATTCACGCCAGGCAAACCAAATGGCAAGCGACGTTTATCCCCTTTGATTTTGTCGGCGTCGACTTCATCAACGTTAAAAGGCGGGTTGGCCATCACATAGTCGACAGTGCCGAACAGACCTTCGTGAGGGTCGTTGTAGTAGGTAATGGCGGCTTCACCACCTTCCACATTGCCTTCCAGGCCATGCACCGCCAGGTTCATTTTGGCCAGGCGTGTGGTAACGCGGTTTTTCTCGTGCCCGTAAAAAGTCAGCTCGTGCGGGTCTTGCGCGTGACGCTCCATAAAATGGGCGCTTTGCACGAACATGCCGCCAGAGCCACAAGCTGGGTCAAAAATTTTACCGTGGTCGGGTTCAATCACATTAACCAATAACTGCACTAACGAGACCGGCGTGAAAAATTCACCACCATCGTGTGCGCCCTGGTCGGCAAACTGGGTAAGGAAGTATTCGTAGATGCGGCCAAAGATATCGCCTGTAGCCTTCTTTAACTCTTCCGGATTCAGGGTTCTTAGAAGAGTCCCCAATACTTCGTTGGGAATGTTGTTGTATTCCTGCTTTGGCAGCTGATTACGCAGGTTGGTGTAATCGGCCTCAATAGAATCCATGGCATGAATAATGGCTTCGGCGCGATTATCGGCATCCGTCAGGGCTATGAGGTAGTCAAACTGAGCTTCGGGCTTGAGATAGATGGCGCTCTTTTTAGAAAAGTCTTCTTTGGTGAGCTCACGGGTTTTGCCACCACGACTGGGCAGGGTGGCGACAATCTCGTCTTTCACCGATAGATAGCGGCTGTAGGCATGGCGTAGAAAGATCAGCCCCATTACCGGCAAAAAGTATTCGTTGCTGGCCAGCTCGGAGTTAGCGCGTAAGGTATCAGCCGATTTCCACAGGCGTTTTTCAATTGCTTCGATGTTTTCCAGTTGTGCCATGGGGCCGGATTCCTAGTTATCTTCTGATTGACTGTTTGCTGATTTCATTGCTTCACTGACACCGGCGCGGTTGTGCTGGGCCGCGATGTACTGCTCCAGCTCGCTGTGTTTGAATCGCCAGGAGTTACCCACTTTAAAGCCCGGTAGCTCACCATTTGCGGCCAGACGGTATATGGTCCGTTCATTCACCTTGAGGTAATCGGCCACGTCTTTGATGGTCAATATGGGGTCACTCATGACGAGATATCTCAGCTATGTCGGTGGTGTCGAAAAAGTACAATGTTGTCAATATATAGGACCTGAGAGAGAGATCAAGTAGAACGGTTTTCAGGCTTATTGGTCGCCAAACAGGCGCTGATAGTCGGCCTTGAAGTTGGCAGGCATGTCTGAAAAGTACTTCCAGAACTCGACTAGGCCATTGATGGTCTTCATGTCTGTATGGCCACAGTCCAGCATGATTCTGAGCAGCTCTAAGGTTGGCATGACCTGCGCATCGAAGGCTTTGGCCAAATCAGTCATATCCTGATCGTCCGTCACCACCGGTACACCCAACTCCAATGCATAGGCGATATACCAGGCGTCTACACGGGACGGCCCGGGCAGTTCAGTTTGTACATGATCCCAGACGTATTCGAAGGTTTGCTGAATGGACTTCTTTTGTTTTTTGCCGATTTGGGGGAAGTGTTTGCGATTCTCGGCGAATTCCTCGTCATCCACCCAAGGGAACTTACTTTGAAGTTTCCTACCAGCGAGCTCGTCATTGAGTTCAGGCAGAATGTACAGGCAATACTCGTTGTCACCAAAGGGCACAAACAGTAAGGGGCGTACGGTTTTGGCCAACCTTAGGTAGGCGTTGGTATCAACGAGGATTTTCGATTGCGGCATCAGGTCAACTCTGCGTGGATACTCCGTGCATCGAGGAGTGGCATATCCAGCACAGTTTGAACAAAGCCCGGCCCCTTATCGTGCTCTTTCAGGTATTTCCGGAGCAAGTCGAAAAATGGGGTTTCGAAAGCACCTTCTGCCTTTTCAATATAGTCACGGGCGCTTGGGTGGCCGTGTTCGTCGAGCTCGGTATTGCCAAACAAGGCTTCGCTGAGGTTCTTATACTTTTTATTGAAGTTGGTCACCGCACCAGGGAAAGCCGATTTGCTGAGCTGTATTTGAGACTGCCCTGCTGACTCGGCATATTTATTCACCTGCCCAATCACGGTCCAAGGCGATATGGTTAACTGATCAGCCAAACCGATGACATGTGCAATTTTGGCCGCAGGAGAGACTTGCGACATGATTGAGGCGTATGCCTGCTTCGCCAAGTCATGAGGGTAAAGCAAGCTCGCGGCGAACGCATCGGCAAAATCTTCAGCATCATCACCCTCAAGGCTTGGCGAGAGACAGTGCCCCAACTCATGTGCCATCCAGAACTTGAAGTCATGGATATTGGTATCCAGATTCAGGTAAACCCAAGTACTACCCGAGTCAGGGAGGTGTATGTGCACCGCATTTTCATGACGCTGCTTTGCCCCCCACATAACTGGGACCACAACGGCCTGTAATTCACTAAAGCGGCGAATCAAATGCGTGAAATCTACGCACTCCACCGGACCAAGATTAATACCTTCTCTGACTTTCGCTGTTACCGTGCGGAGGTAGTCATAATCACAGCTCGGCGACTTAAGTACCGGCGGCATTTCAAAGGTGTCAAACGGCAGGTAGGGCACGAGGTGACGCAAAAAGCGACCAATCTCTTGCGCTTTTTCGATATGGTGAGCCTTGGTTTTGGTACCGCGCATCTTACGGAATGCCACTTTCGGGGCGTGCGGATCTTCCTTGATGACCAAATCATCAAAAGCAAGATTTAGCAACTTGCCTAACTGAAGTAGCTTATTGGGGCGTGGAAAAGATTTGTGCAAAAGCCACTGGGAAACGGCTTCTTTGGTTACGCCTAAAGCATCAGCGACGGCAGTTTGGGTTAACCCTGCCCTATTGATCGCCTGCTGTGCTTTATCTGTATCTAGTCTTTTTTGCATGCGCGAAGTATAAGCAGCAGTCAAGTTTTGTCAAGTTCCGTATAACACAAGCCATCACACCACCTCCAACAATTCACCTATTTCACACTCAAGATACACACACAGCTTCTCAAGCACATCAAAATCCACCCTCACGGCAGTCTCGTGATATAGACGCGTAATCGTCCCACGGTTGATGCCCGTGTCTTTGGCTACATCCGAAATCTTCAGTTTTTTTTCACCCATTAATCGGGATAAGTTGCATTTAATCATCTTTATCAGACCTAAATGATCTATAAGAGAGCAAAAAGACTTGCAATAGATCTTTTATGGGTTATATTGATCTACAGGAGATCACTTTGGTTTCCAACAGCTGGTTTTATACTACTAGAGGATGATTTATATGTCACAAACTTATCTCACCACCCAAGAACTATCTGAGCGTATCAAATACGATACTCGTACTATCCGTGAACGATTAAAGGATTCTGTGCTGCTAGAAGGAGTCCATTATTTTCGCCCATTTGGTGGTCGCAAAATCCTTTATATCTGGGAGGCTATTCAAGCAGACATGTTCAATAACATGCCTTCTAGCTTGGCGATTCCTATGGCAAACGGAGGTGTTTGTCATGGCTAGTGTTCGCTCGCGAAAGGGCAGCAATAAGCTGTTTATGGATTTTCGGTATCGCGGCCAGCGATGCCGAGAGCTTACGGCTTTAGAAGATACGCCCGCTAACGTTAAAAAGCTCGAAGCGCTACTTAAAAGAATTGAAGCGGAAATCACTCTGGGGTCATTCGATTATGCCAAGTACTTTCCTGGTAGTGCGAACATCGCCAAGTTTCATCAACCTGACCTAGGCACTTTAAGCTCTGAATCCTCCAAGCGCGGAAAGTCGACCCTGTTTAAGGATTTCTGTGAGGTGTGGTTTGGTGAAATGGAGTCCAGCTGGCGCCGGTCTTATCGCTCGACGGTTCGGGGGATTCTAGACCGCCAACTCATCCCTGAATTTGGCGATCTAGAAGTCAGTCAGATTAGCAAAGCAGATCTACTTCAATTCCGTGCGTCCCTCGCCAAAGTGAAACACGGAGATAAAGTGGGTTTCTCACCAGATCATATTAATCGCCACATGAAGATCATGAGGATGATTTTGACTGAAGCCTCTGACCGCTTTGATTTTACGTGCCAGTACCGAAACATCAAACCTTTAAAGGTCCCTAAGACAGATGTTGATCCTTTTACCTTAGAAGAAATCCAACTCTTTCTTAAACACATCCGTCCAGACTTTAAGGATTACTTCACGGTGCGCTTTTTCACAGGGATGCGAACCGCTGAAATCGATGGTCTGAAATGGCGCTATGTGGATTTTGAACGCCGACAAATCTTGATTCGTGAGACCTGGGTTAAGGGGTTTGTGGAATACACCAAAACCGACGGTAGCCAGCGTGAGATCGAGATGTCTCAGCCTGTTTACGATGCCTTAAAACATCAGTATTTGGCCACTGGAGAACAGGAGTATGTGTTCTCCACCCTAAGTGGTGCGCCCCTTAGTAACAACAATGTGACCAAGCGTGTGTGGTACCCGATGCTTGCTCATTTGGATTTACGCAAACGCCGCCCTTATCAAACCCGCCATACCGCCGCCACCTTATGGCTTGCCAGTGGTGAAAGCCCTGAATGGATTGCTCGCCAAATGGGGCACGCCAATACCGAAATGCTGTTCCGAGTGTATAGCCGATATGTGCCTAACTTAACCCGCCGAGATGGTTCGGCCTTTGAGCGGTTATTAACCAGCAATTTTAATAATGAGGGGGCCGAGCATGCCGAATAAAACACTTGAATCTGTATTGGAAGAACAAACAAAAGCCAAAGCACAAAAACGTGAATTCAGGATGTTAGCCACATTATTGGCCCATCAGTTTCATGTGTCCGTAGGGGATCACCTTGTCCCTATGATTGGCAGCGGCACTGAACAAAATAACATCGAAGCCATTGCCTACTGGCTGGCCCAGCATGGTCATTACATAGAGGAGGCTAAAACCACCAAACTAGACCCTTTAAACCAACTGCATAATGAGCTGAACAAGCAGCTATTACGCTTAGAGATCGGGGGCTGACCATGCCTCGTTACCTGTTGAATGTGTTCAACCTGCTGATGCTCATAATGAGCATCAGCCTTATCCAGTGGCATTCAATCCAGTTTTGGATTGCTCATACCGGCAATATCGGTATCGCCTGGTCTCTCACCTTAGAAATGGCCTGCATGTGGCTTTGGTGGCAAAACCGAAAACGCGTGGCTTTTGTCACCAGCTTGTTAGTCATAGCGGGGCCTATCGCATTTCAGGTATTACCTGTTATCGAAACGCTGGATCGAAATAATTTCGACGTATCAAAACACGCGGCAATGCTTGAGGCGGGTCATCGAAATATTTCGCAATTGGAACAAGCTCTTGATTCCTACCTTCGAAATAGTGAAGAACGACTTGGCTGGGCAACCCGAATAGACGAAACACAGGCTGAAATCGAGCAAGCCAGGTCTGATCAACTCCGCTTGATACAAGCCTCTCCCGCTGAAATTCATATTTCGAACGCTTTCGTAACCGTTTCGATTCAGGTTCTGGCCATTTCGATACTGTTCTTAACGCAGATATTAGTGATTGCACAATTTCGAAGTCTTTCAGCTGATCGAAATAATGTCGAAATACCTGAAATTATCGAAATCGATGTGGTGGCATCCGATGATGATTTCGAAGGGGAAGTCGAAAGAGTTTCGAAATGGCTTTTCAGCGCAATTCAAGAATCGGGAAAGACACAAGCTCAATGGGCTAAAGAGCATGGAATTTCAGCTAAGAGTATTTCCTTACTGAAACACCATCAGACTCGAAAGAGCGAAGGGAAGGAATGCATATCGAGAAATGATCTCAGACACATATCAGAACAAATGCTCATAAAAAATGACCCGCAATCAATCTGATTTTTTCATTATGGCAGCAGTGACCAGCGCCCCGAGTGCTGCAGCTCCAATCATAGCTGCACCTCCACCAGATTTCTTTTCGGCTGGAGCTACCTTCATTGAGCGAACAGTGACACCTTGAGACTTTAAGGCGTAAATAGCTTGTTCTGCCTCGCTCATAATCACGCTAGCATTAATGTTCAATGCCTCCGCAGCAATTATTAACTGCTCAACTGAAAGAGCACTCTCGCCTCGTTCAATTTTTGACCAAGTCGACTGAGTTACACCGACAGCAGTAGCCATAGATGCCTGTTCCATACCCATCTCTTTTCGTATTTTCACAATAACTCGGCCAATAACTGATTGAATAGTCGTTTCTGGCTTCAATTGGTCTATTGACATATATATACCACACTGCTAATTTTCATAATTAAGCATATATTCACTACATGACTATATGTGAATTTGACTAACTAATGATACCACCTTTGAAAAGTACAGTATGCCTAGATTAGGTGGCTTAATATTCAAGGAATAGAAAATGACTAAAAAAATAAAACCAAGTGATAACCAGGGTAACCAAGTTAACGCCAACAAAGGCACTAGTGGAACCAATACGCAGTACGACCAAAACCAAGGAAATCGAGGTAAGCAGAAAAACCCTAATCAGAAGAAAGGAAGTAAATAATGATAGGCTCTAAAATCGTGTGTGAGTTCGATGGAAAAGAGCATGTCTGTGAAGTTGCTTCCGAGCCACTAATTGATACGGAAGCAGCTAACATTTTGATTTACGTATATCACGACAATAAATTCAAACCAATAGCATTTCATTTAGATGAGGACATAAAGGTTATTGCAAAGGTGGCCTAGTTACCTCTAAAAGATATTTCATTAGCCCAAATTAATTCTGGGCTAATGAAGAGGATAAATAGTGAGCCATTGCTTGGGATCATATCGGCTTAAAACGTCATACTGCATATCATGGACATGATAAAACTGTAACGTTGAGCTAACCCTGAATGGCCTGATGTAGGATCGACAAGCTTGAACCCTAGCCAACCATTTTTTCCCATTGATACTCCATCTGTACCTCGAGTAAGCTGGAGTGGGTTATTGGTGGAAAAATCGAGCTGTTTCATCCAAGCCTTAAGCGATTTCTTAGCGTCATTATCGACCATAGATTGGCCAACGATCACACTAAATTTCAACCAGTTTTCTGGTATTCCAAGCATTGAAAATAGTGCAATAAAGTTATTTGCTGTCTTGCTATCTTTGAAAACAACTAAATACTTTGTAGACCATGCATTATTGATATATAAGTCCATCAAAGATCTATAATAATCATAATTCGTTTCCTTAAATTCATACAACCTATCACACAATTCTTTTGCCATTTCTATGTCATAACCATCAGTAGGCCGTGCTGGACATAAAAGTGCGTTATAACAATCAAATTTATCTTTATACTTCATCATTTTAAATTTTGGACTAGAATTTCTATCTTTTGAAGTAAAGGATAACAATTGATTGACGTTATTAATCAGCAAAGCAAATTCATTTTCTGTAATTTTGAAGCGATCCAAGAGATCCGTTTTTTCAATATCTCTAGCTGAATATAAAAATAATAACTGCCAAGCATCTTTATAGATTTTATATCCAGAAAGTTTATGGCAATCTAAAGTAATTTTATTATTTATACGAACATTATGTGAAATCGGGACGAATCCATTTACTATTCTTATTTTATTTAATAGTTTAAATGGTGAATCTAAAAATAATCGATACGCTGTTGATTGGGGCAATTTAGATGCCGATATCAGTATATTCTTATTTGCTTTAAATCGATTTGAAATAATTTGTGAAGATATGATGTCAAGTGTGTGAATATAATGCTCTAAAGTCACACTAGGAGATGAGTGCCCAAGTAAGAATGCAACTTGATATAGATGTCGACGAGTAAGCTCACTTCTAGAATAAAGCGAATCTCTAAACTCCTTGCTTTTTTCAAGCCACTTCAATGTATCAGCTTGATGATCAAATATTCCTACAGGAACGCCATGGTCAGCCACCATAAGTCTCAAAAGTGTTAATGAGGCGAAACTATGCCTAAAGTGATGATACCTAAGTGAATCATCTCCAGTAGTTGCTCTCATGGCTGAATGTATGACTGGAAAAACGAGATCTTCCGAGATACAAACATAGTTCTTATCAGGTATTGAAAATAGATATTGTGAAAATGGATTAGTTTCCTCTTCTATTTTACGATCTTTCAACCATTCCTTTAATATTTCTAATTCATCCGCTTCAAGCAATACAGATAATGGTAAAACCCTTTTAGATGAGGCTGTTTTTAATCGTCTGTATTTAAATGGCCGTACCAACAACATAGGGTCACGAACGCCATAGATATCAATCAATCTAAGTTTTAATGCTTCGCTACGTCGCAATCCACACCTGTATCCAAGAATTGCCAATAGCTTAGTCGCTGTAACAAGCTTAGGGTGATTTAGGATTAGATCAGAATCTTCTATAACTTGAAGTAGTTGATTAAATTCATCTATGAGTAAGATATTGGCATCAACTGGCGTAGGTCCATAGCTAGCACCAAGAACGGATCTATAATCTATTTCAGCAACATCATGATTATTTACAAGGAACTTATGAAAGCTGTATAACTGTTGGGAAAGTTTTTTTCTTAAGCCTTTAGAATCTATATCTTCTAGAAGCTCTAGATATATATCTTCTATTGTTCCAGTGTCTAGATCAATTAACCGCTCATCACCTAAACACTGATATAATCGATTGCCAATAAGCCTAATATACCCTTTCACCGTATCGGCTTTAGGTGAATGTTTTCCTCTATTTAATAAGCTTTTCCCCCACTCAAAAAGAAGTATCAATAAGTCGTTTTCATCTTCAAGCATTGAAATTTTCGCATCTAATTCAAATTTCATCGCCTCCTTAGATAAACCAGAAGGAAGAGTTGGTAATTTAGGCAATATTTCACCATGCTCTTTTTCATATTTAAAATCATCCTCATTTAACGCTGGCGAAGAAGTCCATCTCTCCAGTGATATGTCTTCAATAATATCCTGAGTGTTTAATTTAGGGTCAACCGATTCGATACGATTCCATCCCAATTGTCGAATCGAATGGGATAAATGCTTTCGCTGACAATAATTGGATATAAAAGGAGGTAAGAGTAAATCAAACTTAAGCGATACCGTATCCAAGAATGCGGAGATACTGGTTGGATGATCAGCTTTACCTAACCCAGCTTCTCTAAAAAACGATAATATATACTTGAAAGTTACTTTGGTGAATTGGGTTTGATTAAATGTTGAGTAATCCACTATAACAGGCTGATTTTTATTTTTAATCCAAATCAAAATTTCTGTCAGAGGATCCATAAACCAACGGCGGCTTTCTGAACCTTGATGTCCAAGCCAAGATAACGATAAATCAAAATAGGCCCTATTATTAAAAATACTTGGTAATGAATTCATCATTTTTAGCAATCCGGCTAAAAGGCTGGTACTTAGCAGACCACCATAAACGATTGATGATACGAGTATTTGTCCAATTTTAGCTTCTTCGCTTAAAGATATATCATATAAAATTGAGCTGTCTAATGTGTATCTCCATTTCTCGTAACAAGGTAGTGATGAAAATCTCTTGGGGGTAAATATTCCTTTCTCCCTAGCAGCTAAAATGGGAATATTAGGAATAGGTAAATCCCATATTTCGCTTTCATTACCTTTAATTACTAGATGACGAAGAACTGTTATTTGTTTATAGGCTTCATTTAAATTTTTAGGTTGGTCATTCACAATACGAAGTGTTAACTGATCGAAGTCGCAACTAGTAGGCTTTCGTTTCACATCTATTAGATACATTGATAGTAATGATCCAGAGGTTTTCAGCCATTGAATCAAATTTAATAATGAGTCGTTAAAGTCAAGACCTAATGAATCTTGAACTTGAAGCCAAATAGGTATCGTCTTATCTGATAAGCCTTCAAATTCAGCCATATTCATATAAATCTACTTTTTATTGGCTTAAACTTTAATTCTTCTAATATTTCCTCAATATAAACTTTTAATACATCAATAATATCTACGACTGCAAGAGATGAATATTTACCCCAAGGCTCTTGTCCTCTGGACCAGTGTCCCATAAATGCATTGACTATTTCAGAGGGGCATCCGCGAGCTCGTAATTCTGTTCTTAGAAAGCGTCGATTTACATTTATCGGAAGGGGTAAATGATCTTTTAAAAGTGGAGATAGTGTTGAGGGCCTAATATCATTAATACGATAATCATCCTCTAACAAAAATAATCTAGGTATGCTTTTTTCTTCTTGATTTAAAACAAGATAAGGGTGTCGACTGACAACACTCAATAGAATTTTATCCCTATGCTGCATATAGTGATCTATTTGTTTTCGTACTGATTTAGGCACCCAAACAATACGGCTATTATAATAATCTTCACCGTCTTTATCTGAAACAACCGCTAAACCTGTACTATCATCAATCTCAGAATCAATTGGAAAAGGATCAACTACTGCTCTATAGCCTGTTGAGTAGCTTATAAATAATATTGTGTATAATGTATACCAATTATGATATTTAATAATCGCTGCATTGTACTCTTCATTTGGTTTACGTTTGATTTGTTCTTGTATCTTTATTACTAAATTCTCGACTGCATCAATAGTCGGACAAAGATTACTACCGACCACATGAGTAGATCTTATCTTTTCTGCTACTACCTTTGGAGCTTCACAAATATATCCTTCAGAATAGATACTAGAGATCACGTCTGATATAGCGTTAAGGTAAATCCCTTTGAGTCGCTCCTTATCCGGTGACGTATAATGCAGTAAAGTCTGTCCTAACGGGTGGTACCTACCAGTGATTAAAATGGCATCTGCTATATCACCTTCATGTTCTGTAGCGATTTTGTAAAATAAGTATCGTGATATCTTAAATTCATTTAATCTGTGATCATGTTTAATATCACTTAAAAAATTGTTAAGTTCTTTTCTATATGTTGTTAGCTTTCTATTAAATAACCGATTCTTCGTATCGGAAAGGCGATCATTCGGAAAAGCTTTAATGATATAAAGGCCAATTCGAAAAGGATCAGGTAACTCTAAGTGTTTATCTTTAACCCTACAGTATGATTTTTCTTTTTTCGTATTTACCCGCTTAGTATTTGGAACATGTGGTGAAATTAACCACTCACCTATATTACTATCTTCATTAAATTTATAACCCAGTATATCTTGACCCAACCGTTCATTTGACCCTAACCATCTAAATTTAGACTTAACAGATTTGATATCCGAGCCAGTCCACAGCATAATCATAACCATCGCAATCACTTCTAACCGAAGATCCGTTGCATTCTCATCTCTTACTTGTTCACCACAAGCTTTCATCAAAATGGTAAGCTCATATACCGTTGCTTGTGTCCACTGATTGCGAAACATCTGATTAGACATGATCACATGTCGTACTTGTGATCTTGTGAATAACCTGCCGGCTTTTTTATCCTTATTATTAATTAGTATTAAGTCTTCGTCGCCCTGGTTTTCGGAGGGGTCTAAATCCAAATCAAAAAATTCTTTGTGTCTCTCCTCATCTCCTTGAAACGGGCTAATTATTGTCAATGAGGAATCCTCTAAATCTTGTTTCTCATTTGATTGTCCCGAACCAAAACGAATGAAACCATCTGACCACCCATGAAATAATCGTTTATATCCCCCTCCACCCCCTCCTTTTTTTAGTTTCAAACCTCGCAAACCTAAACCGAGTTCAAGGTAGCTACGTAGTACTCTCTTAGATTTAGGCTCAAGGTTTCCAATACTACTCATTGAATTTATAAGAGATTTAAAATCTGACAAATCCAATAAATCACCCGGATTATTCCCCATTAGACTGTAATCACGCATAATCTTACTGGCATTTACTCCTGATGAAGTAGAACGGCCTAAATAGCCACTTTCTGATTGATTTAATAGATAAGATTGAATATTGGATTTACTCACAACAAGTAAAGAATGCGAAAGAAAAACATAGCCTTGGAGTACTCGATATTCTTGTTGAATCTCAATATCCTCTGACTCATGGGAATTCATGAGCATCGCATATATATAATAATATTTAAATTTTCTACGCATGGGGTGTATCAACCCCCCATGTATTCCTTCATCAAATCTTTCTATTTCTTCACCAAAATACTCCAAAATTTCATCTTGATTTGTAAGTAAATGGTTAACAATTTTTTCCATAGATTTTATATCAATCTCTTTTTCCTTTAATTCATCGATGAATTCAGATTCTAAGCGTTCTGAAAACTCTAAAAACACCTCACTTAAAGAATGTACAATATGGAAAAAATATCGAAGGTCATGAGGAGAATGAATAAAAGATAGTAATTTCACTAACAACATCTGAGATTCCCAACGTGTAAATTCGTCCTGGGGATTCTCACCAATCCAGTTAATGAGCTTTTCCACTTTAGTGCCAAGTACAGCCGATTGATTATTTTCCACTAAGCACCTTCGGGTTAATCTTCAGAGCCTTCGAATATGCAGATTTACTGTCACTCATATTTAATACTTTATATTTACTATTTTTTCTTACTAGTCTCCATACCTTATATAACCACGGCAGAATGGGGCTCTTACTTGGTTTAGTTTGAATTAATTGACTGCTAAGCAGTTCTGCTATTATCAATCGATCAAGTTGATCACCGCGTCTCCCTTCGTAAAATCTAACGGGAATAAATGTTTCCGAAAAAAGCTGATTACATGCAATCCTGTAATTGTAGATACCAGCGATGCAGTAGTTTTGATTTCTATACCTATGAAGCGTGATTGGAAATAAGGCAATTGCATCAAGAAGAGCAGAATCTTCAAATGGCAGGTTGTAGCCAGAAGGTAGGTCGGCTCCAACATCATTGAATATTTGAATAATATTCGGGTGGATACCTTTAATATCTCCCAACTTGATGAATTTTACATCGCTTAATTTCAAGACGCTCCCTTTCATCCTCCCCTCCCCAAAAAGAAAGCACAATAAAAGCGTAGTGCAGTATCTGCTAGTCAGCAAAAAGACTCTAAGTTTCCCTATAACTGTCTAGGAAAAAAATCCAGATTGGAAAACATGGATATCTTGGGGTCAATGTTATTGATGCTGATAGGGAATCCAGTGAAGCCTTTCTATTTGCCTTTACGCTGGCTTTGATTGCCTTATTCCATAAGATTAAAAAATAGGCAGAATTTATAACTTTGCATAAAAGGTTATCTCATGAAATCTGCCGTCCTTAATTAAGGCGAAACACCCAGTTTCGCTATTTATTCTTTTTCTAGCATACAAAATTGGCTTCCTTACTAAAAAAGGAGATCAATATGACCCTAATAAAGCACGTTACATTTCATTATATAAAAACCGTATCCATGGGCTGTGTGCCCATAGCTGTTATAAGCGCAGCCTTTGGAGATGCCGTTATTCACATCCCAATCCTATTGGATATTTGTGTCTTATATCAGTCAAACAACAACATAATCAGAACCGCACACACGTCCGCCGATTATCTATCTAAATGCTACAGAATCGCCAAATCCAGTTCGAATATAACTGTGAAGAAGAAGATTCAGGAGCTAATTAAGAGTGTGCTCGATGACATAATCCTTTGAATCAAACATTACACTCTAAAAAACCAAATTGAATTACTATAGTGAGTACAATATGAAAGAATTTGATATTAAGAAAGGTCAAGAAGAATATAAGAGCTGGTCTGAAACCTTCCCTTCTCCTCAGGACCAACTGATTGCTAGACGATTTGAAAAAGGTCAGGTCATTTCCATTAACGATCTATCATTTTTATCCAATATTTTGTCTGGCTTCTTTAAGAATAAAACCCCCACATATCATTGTGAGTTCGTTTTAATTCCCACTGACAAAGGCTATGACCTGGAGCTCATAGATGCATCTGATGATTGTTATATAGACTCCTGTGTAAATTCCATTCCCTGCTGGGTATTTACCTTATCCCTTAAAAGAATGGGTGTAACAGAACCCATATGCTTAACAGCACAATGTATGGGTTTCGCATGGCGAACAGACAAAAAGCCGATTATGGAGTTATTCGACATTTTAATTGAGTTAGATGACTGGTCATTGAAGTAAACCGTCTATTGGGCTTTATTGAGAAATAGCAATTTTGATAGAGCCCATATCCGCTCTCAGATGCCACTATGAGTTATTTACAAGAGAATGCTCTTAATAGAATGCAAAGCATTAGAAAGACAATATTTCTTGTGAATAAATCCATAGTCTTGGGAGTCATACCAATATCAAAAGATGAATAGAACCACATGAAATATCCAGATCCTTATGAATTATTAGACTGGGCCTCTAATTTAGGTCTAGAACGAAAAATACCGGTTAACCTATCCGCTATTTGCACTAGCCTAGGTATCCATTTTATCCAGAGTGAATTTACTGCTCTTGGCTCAATAGACATAAACGAGGTAGGGGAGATTGAGATAAAACTGAACTCAGAAATGGTTTGTAGCAAAAAGCGCTTCGTGACTGCCATGTTATTAGGGCATTACTGGCGCTATCTAGCTCAACCTAAGAGAGTCATTTTTTCGAAGACTGATTTACCTAAATATGAGGTAACACAAATAGTCTATCCGTATCTCTCGTTTAAACATAGCTACGAAGAGTTTGCATACTCACTATTTGCTTCTCAATTACTTATGCCCTCTAAAGCAGTGAGTATTCGTCTAAGCCTAGGCAAGTATAAACAACCATCACTCATCAAGGTTATAAAATCCGCTAGTGATTTCAAAGTTCCGGTGAATGTTATGATCCAGCGTCTAGAGTCGTTAAGTTTGAACAGGGATACCTCAATATTTAATGCTTTATTGTTGAGATTACATAGGCTATTAAAGTACTGACTTATCAAAGGCTATGTCTTACATTATTAATTTCATCACTAAACGAATACTAAAAAATCTTATTAAGCTTAACGGTTATATTATCTCAAATTTGGAGTTGTCATGATAAACCTTGATTTATCCACATTACCATCCGATGATGAGCAGCTGATCAAGCAAGGCTTCTCTCTCTCCGGATCTAAAACCATCGAAGTATTCGCAATTCAAGCAATGATTAATGAATCTACAAGATTGCATCAAGATGCGAATAATACAACTCTAACTACTGAGGCTTATGAACGCTTTGTTAAAGCTTGTGAACACCCTGGTGAGCCCAATGAAAAGCTGAAAAACGCATTTAAAAGATGTAACACTTTTACAAAATAATGCTAAGTAATCTTTAGAGAGGGGCTTTAGGCTTGTTAAACAAACATTATTTTGACTTACACGTGCAGCTTAAACCCGACCTAGTCATATTGGCTGGGGAAGTGTCACTCTATATTAAAGATAATGGCCGAATTGAATTTATCGACTTTGCATATACCGACGAATATCTCTCCGTAGACCGCATAGAACCTCTGACACCTGCAGGCCCGCCGCTTTTAAATACCACACAAAGATATATGTCTGACGGCAGGAGCCTGCCTGGCTTTATTGATGATTTACTCCCTGACGACTGGGGCAAGCGTGTGATTGCATCTCAATTTAATTCAAAAGTTGCTGATAAACTACTCGTTTTAAATCAATGCCATAAAGGTTGTGGCATTGGTGCATATAGGCTCTCACCTAAAGGTTTAAAGCCAAATTGGAGCCATGGAACAAAACTAGATAACTCATCTATTGATCGTTATTCAGAGAACTTAATAGACCTTAACATCGATCATGACATTATCGAATCAAGCTCATTAGTTGGAGGGGCTCAACCCAAAGGTTTAATCCAAATTAACGGAAAACCTTATCTACTAAAACTTAATGCCGCAGTAAGCTCATCATATAATTCAGCTATCTTAGAGCATGCCGCCCTTGAGACTATAAGATCATCAGGCTTAAGAGCACCTAACTCTCAGGTTATTTCATTTAAACATGAGACTTATTCTCTACAAGGAATTCTCATTGAACGTTTTGATATCAAGCCCAATGGGTGCTTCAAACCTATGGTTTCTATCAACAGCCTTTTGAAGTCGACTTATACCCAAGAAGACCCAGCTAATGGTTCCTATGAAGATATTGCACGATGTATCAGAGATTACAGCTGCCACCCAGTTGAAGACTTGAAACAATTGTTTTTCCAGTTATTGCTTAATGAGGCTATTGGCAATACAGATGATCACTTGCGTAACTTTGCAATGATTAAAGAAGACTCTGGATGGCAGTTATCTCCAGCCTATGATGTAGTTCCCCAAGAGCATCTGCAGGCAGAACATGCTATCAGTTTTAATAAAAGCTTTATCCTGCCAAGGCTAGAGCTTGCTAGTGATACAGCCAAAAAACTAGGTTTAACTCTTGGAGAAGAGGTGAATTCAATTCAGCAAACGATCCAACGCATTGATACCCATATCAACTCCTGCCAGTAGCCAGGTTGCTCGCATTTCCAAAAGCATCTACTCTAAGCGAGACACATATTTTCTGATCGCCTCAAAATAAAGTCACCGCTTTATCTATGTCTACCTTTACGTTGAGTGGCCACATCTTCAAATTAGATTTGTAGGATTCCGAGCCTCACTGACAATAATGTCTATTAAACAATCAAAAACAGTCAAACCTGATCAAAATTAGAGCAATTTTCGTCACTCCACCAAAACACCCTACGAATGTATAGCTTCGACATAAACTGTATGATTTTTTGTACTGAACTCTTATATTCCCTGCCTATAACCCACTAACTTCTAGTCATGTTTATACCCGTCATACTTTAGACATGCCCTTCAGAGATCAGTAATTATCATCACTCCACAGAAACGATCTACTATTGTTTAGTTAAAACCGTCATGTTTGAGTGTAGATTCTATGCCTTTGCAATAGAGGCAAGATTTAATTTGCCTCTTAACTTGTGACCAGATTTAGTTGACCACTACACTACATATATTGACAAGTTGGGGGATATTGGACAGGTAAGATTGCGGTAACATAAAACGACCCGTAGGCCGTTTCTATGGCTTCCCGCCTACACGGCAAAGACTTGTTTAACGACGGATGTCAGACTTCCGACTTTTCAGTAATAAATCCTTATACCTTCAATCACTGTCTAGCTACAGATAAGGTTAAGATCCCCGTACACATCATTAATACGGTTAATCGGAGCTTATTGGCAAAGCTAAAAATGATTAAGTATTATGCCCCTTAATTCAAAATTAATACTATAAATTGCATTACTTAGTTTTGGTTACAGCTACCATCAGGACTAAATCTTGTTTCAAATATTCTTTTTTCCGAATCGATATATGTACACTGAGGAAGAAACGTATGTGCCGCCCAAGGATTATCTAGTCCGCCGTATAAGCTATTTCCGCTACATTTAATAAATACATTTCCGTTTGAATTACGTATTTCATTATATGAAGGAGCTAAAATTGACTCTCCTTCATTTAGTCTGTCAGGGTTAGATTTTTTCAAAGTCCATTCATTTTTCATTCCATTAGCATTTACGATAATTATCCCTGTGCCATCTTTAAACTTTTCAAGTGAGCAACCTGTTTTAGGCTCAGCTATATATGGGTTAGTATGATTGTTAATCTCCTCTGCTGTAGGAATATCATCGGAATCAATATCTGAGTATGCATCCTCTGGATTATATGGATCCATCCTATATTCAGATTCTAAATAATCTTTAATTCCATCGTTATCAGTATCAATATTTGAGTTGCATACGTCACTAGACTTTCTACCTTGGCTATTTAAAATATATTTTTCTGCAATAGAGTCACATGTGTACTCTTCCACATCAAGAATCTTTACAAATTCTGCAAATATATCTTCTTTATTTTTATGTTTAAATTTCAAATATATTTTAACTTTAACGTCTTTTACATAATATTTGTCATAAGTATATTCACTATGGTATGTACCAAATGCACCGATTGTCCAAAATTTTGCAATATCTTCCGATAAAAATTTATCACCAGTAATTATATTTAAATTATCACTATAGGCAGCATGACCTATTTCAATGTTTTCTCCTTTCATACTGATATTAGGGTGGATACCTATGTGTGAGCTATATTTTTCTCTTGCTTTGTAAAATACACTTTCAACTTGTGCAATACTAATATTCTGAAATGTCAATGGGGATAGTTCTTTGGTTTGCCCATACCCTAAATAATTTTGATAGGGTTTTGAACTTATAAGCCCTGATCTTGGCATCTTTTCTTTTGTATTTACCTCTAGATAAGGCATAATTTTTATCTCATCTAAAACCATATCACTATTAGGGTTAATCAAAATTGTAGGTCTTATTTCTGATAGTAATACACCAACTAAACCGTCGATTTTACTCCCATTCTCATGGTGGTAATAAGCTTGATAATAAACTGCAATTTCAGGTTTTTTTGTAAAATGAAATAACCCAAGAGCATTATTATAGCCATCTTTCTCTAACTCAGATTCATTGGCTTCTTCAATATGTTTTGAGTAAGGTACGCCAATAGCTCTATGATTTATTGCATATTGGCTGAAAATTGAACCTTTTAAATTGATTTCCCCATCCCCAAAACTTATCTTTGGAGATGATGGACTATTATCAAACGCCTTGATTAACGTAGCTGCTGCTGCAACATAACCAATTGGGCCTGAAACACTACCAACTGATTGAGCCACCCCTAGTAAGTTCAGGCCGAGTTCATAACGCTTTGTAGCTAAGTTTGGAGGGCCGTCATTAGGATCGTAACCAGAATCTTTTAACTCTTTATCGATCATAGCATTACCTTTTGTCTTTAAGTCAGAAGATAGCTCAGATACAGATGAGTAAGACTTCATAATATCATCAGCACTATCTAGTAATGTTTCAACAACTGACTTTTCTTTTGTTGACTGTACTTCCTCAATCTTAAATTCAAAATTTCCTTCCATATTTAAAGCACTTTCTTCTATGCCATCTATATATATATTGAATTGGAGACCACTATCTGGGTGTTTATTAGGCTCATAGGATAGGTATTTATCAAATATCAGCCATTTAGGTGCGTTCTCACTTAAACCATACGAAGGGAAAATCATTATTTTCCCTGTGTTCGTCTCTGTAGATTTTTCTTCATAAATAGTACTTTCATCATTATCATTAAGAAAAATTCCATAATCATGGCTATTACTTCCTTGGTCCATACTAAAGCTCAGCTGAACACGTTGCGTTTGTGGGACTCCTGAATCAACATAAAGAAAAAAACGAACTACACCTGTATGTATATTATAAAGAGCGAAGCGTGGTTTATATGAACCAGGGCGAGCTATGGCACCTAAACACTCTTCAGTTGTGTAAAAGTCTGAGCATTTAAATTTCCTTGTCATCAAGCGCCACCCATTCTCATAACACATAGGGTTGTTAGTCATTGATATACCAATATGTGAATCTGAAAACCAAGGTTTATCCATATAGCGACCGTCAAAATCTTTGAAATCATCGGAATACCAATCCCAGACCCCTGTTTCTAGGCACTCTTGGGCATATGCATAAGTTGAGTTTGAAAATATTAAAAGTAACGAGATTAATTTTATAAGTTTCATATCTTTTCTAATTAATGATTTAATTTTATATACTAAAATGGACTATATAATATATGCTATATATCTTCTTGTCATATAAAATAAAGTAAGGTGATACGATTAATGTCCCTGAAAAGTCTCGGCCTAGATACGACAGTATTTGAAACTCATTATCCGAATGTACTTTCAAGCCTTGTGCGATTAGTGCTCTTAATGACCCTTCTGGCAGCACGTTGGACAGTATCGGATCGAGTTTATGCGATCTTACCCATGGTGTTTCCAAGAGCCTTTCTGACTGAGGAAAGTTGGGGTGAGGCGAGATTGAAGGCTGACCTGTTGGCATCCGCTTTAAAGGAATCGGCAAAGCTCAATACGTTCTTCCCGGCTTGATAGCCGATAAGGTAGCCAAGCAATCTTCCATGCAGCGTTAGTTTGAGCACCTGAATTTGATCAGCATTCATAGCTCATCATCCTCTAATAGATCTTGCCAAGGTGCATCTGGGAGACTCTTGTTACACGATGCCTTTCCTCGACTGCGAGGCTAGATTCTGGTGATTCCAAAATCGCTCGAACAGCAGCCATTTTTTCAGCAGTGATAAGCATCAATTCAGAATTAAGGCCTTTAGCAACAAGCTCTAAAGTCCCCAGCCTTGGGTTACCTTTATGACGGGATACTCCGATACGCAGCAGCATATCATTTTGAGTCAGATTTAATTCTAAGCGACGTTTTTTGAGTTGTTTAAGCAATGAGCCGAAACAAAAGCCTGACAATGAAAATACAATAGGAGTCATTTAAGTTGCTTTATTGTTGCTTAGCAACTTATAGATTGCCTATAAGTGAGTGCAAAGTAACATCAAGAAAACCAAAAATATCGGTTTTTGAGAGCCCTCTGACAGGCTGCTTTCTCTTGTAATAACAGCCTAAATGTTGTCATTAAGATCTAAATTTTAGATTGAGGGAGGAGGTCAAAAATGCATTTTTCATTTTCTCATTTTTGTGCCCTTAAATACGATAAAATGAGATTTCTTTAGAGGTTAAATGTTCTCGTGGTTTTTGTTAAATTCTTTATAAAACAACGATTTAGCCCGTTTTTAGTCTTTAATATACTTACGAAACCACTTACCGGGTTGCCCTCCGGAGGATTTGGGCACTGAGAGCAACAGTCAAAAATGCTAGGTTACTTTTTAGACCGCCCTTAGCTCAGCTGGATAGAGCGGCGCCCTCCGGAGGGGTTCGAATCCTCTAGGGCGGGCCATCAACGTTTTTCATTTCAGCAAAATCTTTCGCTTCATCGAATCAAGGGGTCAGAGTACTTGATTTTTCAAAAACTCTAAAGACTTACGGTCTCCCCCATGCTCACTCCGGCTTACACCCAGCTTCTCTTGAATACGTTGTTTAAATCGATCATCCCCAAGTATCCATTCCTTTTGAAGCCTTCTCTGATTTCTTTCATATCCAAATCTGGCATGTGGCCTTGAAATAATTTCCGATAGGCTTTGCGTCTTTTCTCATGATTTTTATCAAGCCTCAAATATTCACCATGAGGCGTTATTAAACTTACCTCTCGACCAGCACCGTTGTATTGAAAACTAGACCATGGATATTCACTTGCATGATCAACCATACCTGCTCGTACAGGATTCAATTCAATGTATCGATAAACCGTTAATAAATACTGCTCAGTATCTACCACATTAGATTTAAACCTTCCTTCCCATAAAGTACCTGTTCTTTGATACATGGCATTAAAATATCGAACATACTTCCGCCCTAAGCTTTGCATCATTCGACTTATATCACCATCACCAATAGGTGTAACTAGCATGTGTACATGATTCGTCATTAGAACGTAAGCGTGTATTGCCACGCTAAACATCTCAGCGGAATCTTTTAGAAATGTAAGATAGGTTGCATAGTCTTGCTCTGAATAAAAACAAGGTTCTCGATTATTGCCACGTTGAACAATATGGTATGAACATCCTTTCAGATAGATACGAGGGAGGCGAGCCATCAGAAAATCCTTTTCCAAATAATATGCTACGCCTATAAAATCAGTATAGCTTTCACCAATCAATCAGCAAAAAGTCTAAAATCAAGTACTCTGACCCCTTGATTGCTTGATTCTTATTTTACTTAGGATGGGTGTCTATGTAGTCCTATAATGCGATTATTTGTAAGGAGCTAAATCCTCTTCAAAGCCATATTTCTTTTGACACTTTAATTTGTAATAGGATTCCGTTGGTTCTTTTGATTCAAATGAAACAAGTTCGTTATTTTCTGATATAGAGGAATAAGCTACAATTTGACCGAAACCATCTCTAAATGTCGCAATATTTTTATATACCAATAAAGCTCCATAGCTTCTTGCTATCCCATTAGGCCATACAATACTAGTATTAACATAAGGTTCAAATCCGCCACCAAATAGCACACCTCCATCAGGAAGCGGCTGCATATAATGTCCTCGTCCATCTCCTCCTAACGTAAAGAAGTAACACCCATCCATGTACAGATTGGAATCAACCACTTTGAATTCAGAAATAGGTGTTAAATATTTCTTCTGAACCTTTAAAAAATCTTCACCTGCCATAACCCAATCTTCTTCATCTGAAGATTGATATTCTTTTATACTTATTTTAAACGTATATCCCAATAAAGGCTTCCCTGTAGGATCCTCATCATCCAACACACCGCTATGAGATATTTTTAATTTAGCATTACTATCGCTCACTGAAACATATTGTAAATTTGCAAAGCTTACAAAGCTTACAAATAACAAATTTAAAAAAGGGACAACTTTTTTCATTATTCTACCGCCGAAAAGTGTAAGTGATCTCTATGAAATTTTAGAATTGATTGCCAATCTAGGTTTGAACTAGTTACAGTGTTTGCCGACAAACCGCAATCAAGGGGTCAGAGTACTTGATTACTAATCGTTCACAAAAAA
>JABXIM010000108.1 GCA_013373085.1 Oceanospirillaceae bacterium
TCGACCTGATCCTGACCGATGTGGTGGATACCGACGGCAACGATATCCTCTCCGGCGGCGAGGGCGGCGACCTTATCTTCGGCGGCGGCGGCAATGATCTCGGCGGCGGCGACGTCGATCCGCGCAGGACCACGGCCAACGACGAGACCTTCACGACGCCGGACGGCGACGATGTCCTGATCGGCGACGGCGGCGTGGTGGAATTCAACCAGCGCCGGCTGCAACGAATCGCCTCGGTCTATGCCGGCGACCCTAACTCGATTACGTACCGCGATACGCTCTACGGCGATAACGGTAACGATATCATCATCGGCGGACGCGGCAGCGACGGCGACGACAACGGCGACGACCCGACGCTGAACATTCCGAGCCTCGGCATCGGCTTTATGCTCACCGGCGGTCACGGGCCGGGTCGCGGCGCCACCGATCCGGAGGTCAGCGATGCCGATATCATCATCGGTGACAACGGCGAGCTGGTGTACGTCGGCGAGGGCGATGAGAACTTCGGCCAGCTGGCCTATATCCAGACCACCGATACCAGCAACGCCACAGGCGGCGCCGATACCGCCTTTGGCGAAGAAGACAACGACATCATCCTCGGTGGCGTCAACGGCAGCGTCGACGTACTCAGCGGCAGCACCGGCGAGGACGTGATTCTCGGCGACAACGGTCTGATCCATTTCTACTACGACTGGGAAGCCGATCTGTCCATCGAGGACTACGCCACCGAGGACTACGCCGACAACGATGGCGACCCGTCAACGATCGACCTGATCCGCAGCTTCCACGACGGTCTCGGCGGCATCGATATCGTCTCCGGCCAGGAGGCCTCCGACGTGCTGATGGGCGGCGAGGCCGGCGATTTCGTCTACGGTGACGATGCTGCGGCCAGTTCCGGCAGCGACGACCTCGGCGATATCATGCTGGGCGATAACGGCGATATCTTCCTCGAGGGCGAGGTCGGCCAGCGTCTGGTGCAGGGCGTGGCGGTCGATTTCATCACCACCACCGACGTTTCCGAGGGCACTGGCGGTGCCGACACCATGAGCGGTAACGCCGGCAGTGACGTCATCATCGGCGGCGTCAACGGTCCCGTTATCGAGAATGGTATCGACAAGCTCTACGGCGACGCCGAGTCACCGGTACCGGGGCTGGATGGCGACGATATTCTCCTGGGTGACAACGGCCTGCTGGATTATACCTGGGATGCGATACCCGATACCGACCGCAACACCCTCGACCTGATCGCCACGACGGCACAGGCCGGTGGCGGGGTGCGCGGCGGCGTCGACTATATCTTCGGCAACGCCGGTAGCGACACTGTGTTTGGCGGCAGCGGCGGCGACCGCATCTTCGGCGATAACGACGAGTCCGTGGATGGTTCCGGCGACGCCGACCTGCACGGTACCCTGGGCGGCATCGATATCCTGGTTGGCGACCAGGGCCGGGTGGAGCTGGTCAACAACCTGGTGACCTTTATCACCAGCACCGATGGCAGCAGCAGCGAGGGCGGCGCCGACCATATCCAGGGCAACGATTTCGGCGACTATATCATCGGCGGCGTCGCCGGCGACGAGCTTCACGGCGAAGCCTTCCTGACACCCGGCGAAGGTATAGCGGATCTGGTGGTCACCGCCGGCAATGACACCATCCTCGGCGACCAGGGCGATATGCGCTTTGACGTCGGTGACAGCGACGTGCTGGTATCCATTACCGCCGGCTACGATGCGCTGGGTGACGGCGATCCGCTGACCCTGGACCTGGTGCAGACCTTCGCCACCGGCAATCTTGCCCTTGGCGGCAGCGACCAGATCTACGGCAACGATGGCAGTGATGTCGCCATGGGCGGCGCCGACGGCGACCTGATTCACGGCGACTTCTACCTCGGCAGCGCGCTGGTGCGGGCGCTGAATCCGGGCAACGACGACCTGCTTGGCGACGGCGGCCAGAAGTACTTCCAGGACGGTCATGTCATCCTGCTGCGCAGCCATGAAACCGACCAGGGCGGTTCCGACGAAATTCACGGCAACGACGGCGACGACACCGTGATCGGCGGTTTCGACGACGACCTGCTCTACGGCGAGACCGATCTGGCCAACCTTGCACTGGCCGCTGACCGCGCCGGCGAGGACGTGATGCTGGGCGACAACGGCCGCCTCGACTGGACCCTGCCCGACGACGATATCCTCGGTCGCCAGGATGTGAACGATGAGTTCGGTGGCGAGACGGTTGACGTCGACCCCTTCTATGCCGGTGCCGGCTGGGTGACGCTCGACCGTATTACCACCATCGCGCCGACCCATGGCGGCAATGACGTCATGTACGGCAACGGCAACAGCAGCTCCGGTGTCGGCGATGTGATGTTCGGCGGCACCTTGAACGACAACATGTACGGCGACAGCGGCGATGCCTATCCCAACGGTGCGGACGGCGTCGACGGCAGCGATATCATGTTCGGCGACCATGGCAAGCTGTACCCGAACCTGCCGGTCTTCGAGCCGTTCTTCCGGAACAACAACTTCTTCTCGATCGATACCCAGGAGGCGGACGGCGCCGATGACGGCAGCGGCGTCCACAACGACTTCGAAGACGTGATGTTCGGCAACGCCGCCCATGACATCATGATCGGCGGCCAGGACGACGACATCATGTTTGGTGGTACCGGCGACGACGACATGATCGGCGGCCACAACGTCGCCGGCGGCGTGGACGAGCTCGACGCAATGTCCGTGCCGGACGTGCTGGCGATCACCCCCAGCGTGCTGGCGGATCTGAACCCGGCCGACGTCTGGGATATCAACGACCTGATGGACGGCGGCGCCGACGATGATGTAATGGCTGGAGACAACGCCATCATCATCCGTCAGGACGATACCCTGAGTCCGCGCTTCCGTATGACCGACGGCGGCTTGCTGTACAACATCGAAAGCCAGGAGCTGGATGGCTTGGCCGATATCGATATCGGCTTCAGCGCCAATATCACCGGCGATTACCAGCCGCACCAGGATATGACGCGGGTGCGCACCATCACCCTGCTGGATCACAGTGAGGAGATCGAAACCGACGCGGCGACTAACTTCAACGATCCGCGCGTATTCGGTAACGACATCATGGCAGGCGGCAGCGAGGATGACGAAATCTTCGGCCAGCTCGGTGATGACGTGATCCAGGGCGACGGCGCCATCGCCCTCACCGCACAGATAGCGGAGGGCAGCTTCGATCCTTACGACCCGGCGCAGGACGCTGATCCGTCCTTCGACGTGCTCAACTTCAGCCAGCGGGTCGACCTGAATGCGGGCAACGATCTGGCCTGGACCGTCCGCTTCGATGTCTTCGAGGCACTGGACGACGGCGATGACTATATCGAGGGTAACGGCGGCAACGACCGCATCTACGGCAACCTCGGCCAGGACGACATTATCGGCGGCAGCTCGATCCTGTTCGGCCTCGGCGACGGCGATATCGACTTCCACGGCGTTGCGAACGGCGTTGAGCTGCGCCCGGATGGCGCCGACCTGATCTACGGCGGCGCCGGCAATCCGGACCTGCTTGCACGCAATGCCAGCTTCGACGGCAGTCTTATCGTGCCGGAAGGCGAGCGCCACGCCACCGACGCCGACACCATCCTTGGCGACAACGGCGAGATCTACCGCATCGTCGTAGCCGATGTAGATCCTGAGCTCGAAGGCGACCAGATCGGCTACGCGGTGTTCAACTACGACCAGAATGCCACCACCGCCGACGGCTTCGTCGACGACGGTTACGGTGACGATAATCTCACCATCCGCGTGCGCGCGGTCGACCTTGGCGACTACGGCTACGAATACGCCGATACTGGCGGTGACCGCGATACCCTGACGTTCCTAGCCACCGCCCGCGGCGAGGGCGACCTGATCTACGGCGAGAGCGGCGACGATACGATTCATGGCATGACTGGCGATGACGTCATCTTCGGCAACAGCGAACACGACGATCTCTACGGCGAGATGGGCAACGACTGGATTGTCGGCGGTACCGGCGTCGACGGCATCCTCGGCGACGACGGCCTGATTCTCTCCAGTCGCAACAGCGACCAGTACGGTGAGTCCCTCTACGGCATCAGCGCGCTGCTGGCCGAGCAGACCAACCTGAAGAAGAACGAGACCGCGGACCCGAACTCGCTCAATGCCGAGATCGTCTCGCCGGGGAACATCCAGCGCGCGATCATCAATGTCGAAAACGAACTGACCAAGTCGGTCGAGCTGTTCGCCTTCCGCACCGATGATCTGGAGGGCGAGACGGTCGGCGAGTTCGGCGAGGCCATCGGCTTCAGCGACATCATCTTCGGCGGCCTCCACAACGACTTCATCCACGGCGGCGACGGCGACGATGCGATCTCCGCCGCCGAGGCGCTGCCCATTTACTATTCGGGCGATGATCCTGACGATGCTTTCGTATCCGACTTCGAGTCAGTGAACACCTTCCTGCAGGCTATGCAGGAATCCACCTACAATCCGGGGCCGGATCTGCGGGACAACCCCTTCTGGTTCGCCTTCGCACCCTACAATCCGGGTGATATCCTGCGCTTCGAGGGCAAGGAGATTCTCGACGAGAACGGCCAGAACGCCCGTACCCGTGACGAGTTTGCCTGGTACGACGAGTTCAACCCGCGCCGCAAGATCGTGTTCGATTTCGGCTTTGACTTCGACGCGGCGCAACCGGGCGATTTCTCGGCGCTTGTCAGTACCGATGGCATCGCCAGTCCGATCGACTTCCTGCTCAACTTCGACGAAACCGAGGGTGAGCTGGACGAACGCTTCTCCGACGAAGCCAAGGCCAGCGACGGCGACGACCGTATCTTCGGCGATCTCGGCAACGACTGGATCGTCGGCGGTACCGGCCGCGACCATATGTACGGCGGCCGCGGCAACGACCTCTTGAACATGGACGACGACCACAACTCCGGCTTCAGCGGTAAGGCCGGTCCCCACGACCCGCCGCCGAGCGACCTGGACAACAAGGATCCGGACGAATTCCAGAGCTATGCGGATATCGTCTACTCCGGTGCCGGGCGCGATGTCATGATCCTCAACACCGGCGCGGATCGCGCCATCGACTGGGTCGGCGAGTACAACAGCTATATCGTGCCGTTCAGTCCCTTCGGCGCCTTCCATATCAGCCGCACGCTGCAGCCGCAGGTGCCGGAATTCCTGTATGCGCTGTCGGCGAGCGACGGCATCGACAACTCGCTGAACGCGCCGGACGCACAGCTCTACGTCGATCAGAAGAACCTCGATGTGCGGACCGACGCGCCGGATCCGGCGCGTGCCCTGGAGCCATACGGCGAGCTGGGCATGGTGCGCCAGACCGACTTCGACTGGCAGGAGCAGACCGGGGCGCCCAACGATCCGCAGCCGGGCAACCTGCAGGGCAAGCGCGAAATCATGCGCCGCGAGCTGTTCAATGATCCCGGTGCCGCCGTGCCGCTGGCAGCCGACGTGGGCAGTCTCGAGCTGACCAAGCAGGGCAGCCTGCAGGCGACGCCGGATAGTCTGGGGGGCGAAGTCGTGGGTCTGTACCCGCTCGATACCCTGCAGCCGAGCTACGTCGAGATCCTGGTGACCATCAACGCCGACAAGGACAAGGCGGGCACCAAGTCGAATGGCTATGTGCTGTTCGACTACCAGGGGGCCGAGGACTTCAAGTTCGCCGGGATCGATGTCGGTACTGACAAACTGCAGATCGGTCACAGGGATGCCAGCGGCTGGGTCGTCGACGTGCAGTTGCCGGTACAGCTGAAATCGAATACCGACTATGACCTCACCGTGGTGATTTTCGGCAGTCAGGTCACGGTCTACGTCAATGAAAGCGAGTACGTTGTCTACGACTTCGGCGAACCGCTGAACGACGGCGGCATGCTGGGTCTGGGCACCGACAATGCCACGGCCCGCTTCGACGACTTCCAGGTGCAGACACTGCCGCCCGAGTGGACCTTCGTCCACGAGACCGGGTTCGATACCGCCGAGGATAATCCGTTCACCACCAGCGCCGGGGACTGGAGCGTCGTTGCCGGGCAGCTGCAGGGAAGCAGTGCGGGCCCGCTCCCCGCCGTGGCCGTCGACAGTGTCGAAGTGGCTGCTTTCACGCGGCTGGAACTGCTGGGCACGCTTAGCAGCGATAACCGGGGCGGCTTCGTCTTCGACCATTACAGCGCGAACGAATTCAAGTTCGTGGCGCTGGATGTCCAGAATAACGAACTGCTGCTGGGGCACTACCTCGATGGCGACTGGAATCTGGATGCCAGCGTCGAGGTCGAGCTGCAGAGTGGAGTGGACTACTCGCTGATGCTGACACTGTTCGGCTCGACCGCCAGCGTGACCCTGGATGGCCAGGCCTTGCTGACCCACAGCTTCAACAGCCTGCTCAATGATGGCCTCTTCGGCGTGCTCAGTGTCGACGGCAACAGCTATTTCGACAGCTTCCTGGTGCGCGGCGACGATCCCGCCTATGCCGGCGAAGCGCTGGTGGTCGAGGGTGACGCCGCCCTGGAGCCGGTCGAGGCCGGTCTCGAGGCGACCCGGATCGAGGCGGTTGCCGATGATGCCATCGAGCTGCTCGCCGGGCATATCACTGTCGACGAGGCCGAGCTGCAGCGGCTGACCATCGATGTGACCGATCTGCCCGGGGATTACCTCGCCCTGTTCCGGGAGGACAGCATCGTGCTTGATTACAACGCCGCGGGCTTCGGTTGGTACACCGGCGTCGGCAGCGAGGTCGACGGCATCGATCTGCTCAGTGTGTTCCTTCATGAGTACGGGCATGCCGCGGGGCTGGACCACGCGTCAGGTCTGGCCTTCATGAACGACAGCCTTGCGCCGGGAGAGCGCTTTACCCTGAATGGCGAGGATGCCGATCTCGCGGGTGCAAGTCTGTCGGCCAATACCGATCCGCTGCAGTCCGGCGTCGACAGCGCAACCCTGTCGGGTGCCCTGCTGGCCGCGTCACCGCTCGGGGAAGCGGCGGAGCCGGACGATACGGAGTCGGGTTTTGACTGGGCCACCGTTGTGCGCGGTACGGTCGGCGAGATCGATTTCTTCGACCTGTTGCTGCAGCGCTACGGACAGACGCTGGGTTTCGAACGCAGCCCTGGTCTGGCGTTTATCGCCAACGAGCTTGGGCTCGGGCAGTGGGCCCCGGGCGATGACGACGACGATGATGTTGTCCGGGTGTTCGACGAGGATGCCGGTGAATTCCTGGCAGAGGGCGGCGAGCCCGGTGAGGAAGAGCCGCTGATCTGGGATGGAGGCGAATTGCCGGAGAATGGAACGGCGCCGGGCCTGGTTCGCTGGGACCGCATAGTCAGCTTCACGGAAACGTCGCTGTAATGGCGTCAGGGCCTGGCGGGCGTCCATCCCGATACGGAGACATTGAGCTTTTCGATGTGAAACAACCAGTGAAAGGAGTACACGCATGGTAGATGCGACGCAGACTGACGACGTCGAAGTGGAGGCAAGTCAGCCGAGTACGCCCATCGTCGATTGGGACGATTCCGAAATGAAGAGTTCTCATGCGAACGTGGTGAATGCCACCAGTTCGCGCGAGGAGGTCAATCTCTTCTTCGGCACCAATGAAACCTGGAAGGCCACGGAAACAAAGGAGTTCCACGTCAAGCTCAACAACCGTATCGTGCTCAGTCCCTTTGCCGCGAAGCGGCTCTGGATTCTGCTCGGTGCGGTCCTCAAACAGTACGAAAAGCGTTTTGGCCCGATCGATATCGCGCCCACCCGCTCAGCCGGCAAGTCAGAGAAGAGCTGAGGTTCCGTTTCTGATCCACTGTAGCCGGGTTCGCGGAGTCATGGGATGACCGAAAGTACAAGAGCCGATAGTGCCAACGTCACTTTTCTGGAGCAGACGCTCTGGCAGCAGTTCCGTGCCGTAGAGGCCCCCGGTGACTTCGTTCACTGCTGGCTGGCATTGCAGTGTCACTACATCGCCGGCGCCTGCGTCGGTGTGGTAGTGCTGGGCGAACCCGGCAGTGGGCCTTTCGCTCCCGTGGCAGTCTGGCCGGCAGGAGAGTCGCCTCCCCGGGATCTGACTGCCACTACCGAGAAATGCCTGCGTGAACAGCGCCCCATTGCCCGGGAAGGGCCGAGCCGTCAGTTGGCGCTGCCAATAGAGGTCGACGGCGAAGTCTGTGGTGTTGTTGCCATCGGCATCGAAGGCGAAGAGGGCGATACGCGTTCCCTGTTGTGGCGTTTGCGGTGGGGTAGCGCCTGGCTGGAAACGCTGCTACGCCGACAACAGGGGCAGGACGACGAGCGCCAGAAACAGCGCACGGTGCTGGCCTTCGATTTTATTGGCCTGGTGCTGGAACAGCCGTCATTCGCCGGTGCCTGCAGCGCGCTGGTGAGCGAGCTGTCGCTGCGCATGGCTGCGGACCCTGTGAGCATCGGGTTTATCGAAAAAGGGCACATGAAGCTCAGGGCCCTGTCCCACAGCGCCCAGTTCGGGGCGCGCATGGGCTTTGTCCGCCATCTCGAATCCGCCATGGAAGAGGCGGCGGATCAGCAAACCGTTATTCAGTGTCCCTTGCCGTCCAGCTGGGACTATCGTGTTGTCCGGGCGCACGAGGAGCTGCTGGCGTCTCACAAGGCGGGAAGCGTCCTGACGCTGCCGCTGCAGGTCGACAAAGAGGTCGTTGGCGCAGTTACGGTGGAACGGCAGGGAGATACCGCTTTCAGCGATGACGAGGTAGAGTTGCTGGACAGTGCGGTCAGCGTATTGGGCCCCATTCTGTACCTGCAGCGGCGTGACGACCGCTCCATCTGGTACAAGCTGTTCGATGCGATACGGATGCAGACGGTCCGGCTTTTCGGTCCCCATTACCTTGGTCGGAAAATCGCCTCGCTGGTGTTGGTGGTGCTGGTGGCGCTATTCAGCGTTCTGACCGGAGAATACCGTGTCACCTCGCCGGCAATTGTCGAGGGCCTGGTACAGCGGGCGCTGGTGGCCCCCTACGACGGTTATATCAAGAGTCAGATGGCACGGGCGGGCGATGTGGTGACCGAAGGCCAGTTGATTGCGACGCTCGACGATCAGGATCTTGCCCTGGAGCGGATCCGGTGGCGTACCAAGGCCCGCCAGAGTCTGGCGGAGTATGACCAGGCGCTGGCGCGCCAGGAGCGCTCGACGGCCAATATTATTCGCGCCGAGCGGGATCAGGCCGAAGCCCAGGTGCAGTTGCTGGATCTGCAATTGGCCCGCAGTCAAATCCACGCGCCCTTTACCGGAATCCTGGTGGCGGGCGACCTGAGTCAGAAAGTCGGCGCTGCGGTGCGACGCGGAGAAGAGCTGTTTCGCCTGGCCCCGCTCGAGGACCACCGCGTCATTCTGAAGGTCGATGAAGGCGATATCATGGACATCCGGGTCGGGCAAACCGGGTTCCTGCGTCTTTCGGCGTTGGCAGATCGGGTGCTGGCTTACGAGGTTACACTCATCACCTCGATTGCCGAGCAGGAAGAAGGGAGAAACTATTTTCGCGTCGAGGCGGTGCTGCACGACGATGCCACCCGGTTGCGCCCGGGCATGCAGGGCGTGGCCAAGACTCAGGTGGACGACAGGCTGGTCATCGGCATCTGGAGCGAGAAGCTGATCGACTGGCTGCGTTTGTTCGTCTGGACCTGGTGGCCGTGACATGGAACATGCAGCCTGGTATCGCATAGCCGGCTATTGCCCCAAACTGCGACGGCATGCCCGTGTGTACAGACAACGTTTCCGCGGCCGACTGACCTACGTGTTGCAGGACCGCACCTCGGGGCGCCACCACCTGTGTTCGCCGCCGGCATATTACATGATGTCGCTGATGGACGGTTCCCGGACCGTGGCGGATATCTGGGATATGGGCTGTGCCGCCTTCCCGGATGAGGTTATCGACAAGAGCGACGTCACCAAGCTGCTCGCCATGTTGCACAGCAGCGATGTGCTGCACGGCAGCGTCCCCGCCGATATCCTGGAACTGACCGACCGCGGCCTGCGCCTGAGTCGTCGAAACCGTGTAATGCGGTTTCTCAACCCGCTGGCGCTGCGCATACCCCTGTTGGATCCGGACGATTTCCTGACGGCTACCATGCCCTGGTTGCGTTTTCTGTTCACCCGCTGGGCCGCGCTCGCCTATCTGCTGGTCGTCGGCTATGCCTTGGTGTTGGCTGGCGCGCACTGGAAGGAACTGACCGGGAATATTACCGATCGCGTCATGGTCGCGGAGAACCTGCTGATCATGCTGTGCGTTTTCCCGCTGGTAAAGGCCATTCATGAACTCGGGCATGGCTTTGCCGTGAAACATTGGGGCGGCGAGGTGCATGAGATTGGCATCATGTTCCTGGTCTTCATACCGGTGCCCTACGTGGATGCATCCGCGTCTGCCGCTTTTCCGAACAAATGGCAGCGGGCTTTCGTCGGTGCTGCGGGCATATTGGTGGAGCTGATGCTGGCGGCATTGGCACTCGTTGTCTGGCTGACGGTCGAGGAGGGGCTCCTCAGGGCCTGCGCCTATAACGTGATGCTGATTGGCGGTATCTCGACGCTGTTTTTCAACGGTAACCCATTGCTGCGATATGACGGCTATTATGTGCTGCAGGACATACTGGAAATACCGAACCTGGGCAGCCGCTGCAACCGCTTTATCGCCTATCTGGTGAAATGCCGTCTGCTGGGTATCCCGGACCTGCCATCCCCGGCGCACAGCACCGGCGAAGCCCGCTGGATGCTGTTCTACGGTATTGCATCCTTTGTCTACCGCATCACCATCGTCGCCGCCATCGTGCTGTTCGTCGCTTCGAAATACTTCGTGATCGGTGTGATGCTCGCCATCTGGGCGTCCATCCTGATGCTCGGCGTGCCCATATTCAAACAAATACATTTTCTGCTGTGGGGGGCCGCGTTGCGTGGTCGACGCCCGCGTGCGCTGTCGGTCGTCGGCGGCGGATTGGCGCTGGTCGCACTGCTCTTCATGACAGTGCCGCTGCCCTACAACACCGTGGCTGAAGGCATCGTCTGGACGCCGGGCGAGGGGGCTATAAATTCCGCTACCCAAGGCGTCGTCGAGCAGGTTTACGTCAGTCGCGGTGAGAAGGTCGACCGTGGAGATGTCCTGTTGCGGCTGTCCGATCCATATCTCGAGCGGGAGGTCGCGGTGCACAGGGCCCGCGTGAGAGAACTGGAACTGCGCAGGGATGAGCAGAGCGTTCAGGATCGGGTCGGGGCGCGCGTGGTCGAAGAGCAGCTCGAGCAGGCCCGCGCGGACCTGAATCGCGCACGGGAAGATTTGCGCAATCTGCAGATCTCGGCCAGTGCCTCGGGTGATCTGGCTCTGCCCCGAGCGGCCGATCTGCCGGGCAAATATGTACAGCGCGGTGAAGTGCTGGGTTATGTGGCCGAATTCGATACGCCGGTGGTCAGGGTCGCGGTTGGGCAGGATTCCATCGAGCAGGTGCGTAATCACACCGAGGCGGTTGAAATGCGTCTGGTCGAACGCTTTGCCGACGTCGTACCTGCGCGGATTCTGCATGAAGTCCCATCGCTCTCGAACATGCTGCCGAGTCCCGCCCTGAGCACTCGTGGGGGCGGCAAGTTCCTGCTGGATGCGTCCGACCCTCAGCAGCGGAGTGTGATTGAACGTGTTTTCAACCTGGAACTGGCTCCCGTGGTGCCCTGGCCGGTGTCCAAGCTGGGCATGCGGGTATACGTCAAGTTCACCCACGGCTGGGAACCGATTGGCTGGCGCCTTTATCGAGCAGCCAGGCGCATTTTGCTGAGGCAACTCGATGTCTAGCGCTTTCACGCCGGATGCGACCGGCTATCCCGAGCGCCGCGACCCGGACCTCGGCTGGCGGCAGAGCCTGGAACGGTGGCTACTGGCCTGGCCGGCTCGCCTGGGTTCCCGTTTCCTCAAGCGTGAACTGGCTCGACTGGAGTCGGGAGCGGGAGACAGCAGCGTATCCTCGCAAGTCCTGCGCGAGGGCATCCGCCTCGAAGGACTGAATGCCCGGACGTTGCCTCAATGGTATGCCGGGATGCGCCGACGGGGGGAAGATCGCGAGGTGCTGGCGGGCGCCCTGGCACTGATCCGCGGCATGGCAGTGCAGTGCGACACCCCGGCTTTGCAGGCATCAGTGCTCGCCCTGGTGTGCGAAACCAAGGCGATGAGCGGACGGGCGGTGCATGTACTGACCCCCGATGATGCCACGACGCGGCAACTCGAATCCCGACTGCAGACACTGTTGCAGCCATCTGGCCTGCGACTGGCAAGGGTGCTGGGGGACACTCCGGTCCGGCAGCGCCCTGTCGCTTATCGTGCTTCAGTGACGGTGGTCAGCGTCCGCGAAGCACTGCGCGACTACCTCGGTGACCGGATAGCGCTGAACAGAACGCAGGGTGAAATCACTCGCAAGCTGGCGCGTTTGCTGGACAGGGATCCGTTGCAGAGCGCGCGCATGTGCGGCCTGCCGTTTGGCATAGTCGTGGATGGCAACCGCAGCCTGGTCGAACAGGCCTGTGAGCCGATGATAATCGCAGGACGCACCGGCGCCGAGAGCGCCCGGCTCTGGGCAGCGACGGCATTGGGCCTGGCGGAGGGGCTGGAGGAGGCGGTGCATTACGGCGTATCGGCTGATAACAGCATTGATCTGACAGCCGAAGGCCGTCGCGAGCTGGCGCGGCGCGGTGCCGATCTTGCCAGCGTGTGGGGCAACGCCAGCCGGCGCGACTTCGATGTCACGCTGGCCCTGCAGGCGCTGAGGTTCAAGTCCGGACAGCAGTACCGGGTGGCGGATCAGCAGATCGAGTTCCCGCCAGGCGCGGCTCAGAGCGACGAGATGCTTCACTTGCTCGAGGTGCGCGAGGGTATTCCGGTGACCGGCCACAGGGTCATTCGCGGGAAGCTGACCTATCAGCGCTTCTTTCGTCGCTATGAGGAGCTGGCGGCGATCTGCGGAGACCTGCGTGGTATCCGTTCCGAGTTGTGGAACATCTATGGTCTTGCGGGTTTTTGTTTGACCGCACCCGCCGGCGTAGCCGAGGCCGGGGCGGTTCCGCCGCTTGGAAAGGGGGATGAGCGTGTTGTGCGGATCATTGCGGCGCTCAGTGAGGCGGGGGGCAAACGCGCGCGCGCGGTGCTGCTCGCCAGGCGCATTCGGCACAAGCGCAGGGCGGATGCCAGGTTGAGGCGTAGCCTGCTGCGGTATGACAAACAACTGGAAAATATCACGGCATTTTCAGGACGGGCGGAATGAAGAGGTTATCCATCGTCGTACTGGTATTGGCGGCCATGCCGGCCGTCTGCGGGGCCCAGGCACTGGACTGCGTAATCAACCCTAATGCCACGGTAGAGCTCGGCTCTCCGCAGGACGGCTTGCTCGAGGAGATCATGGCAAAGCGCGGTGACCGGGTAGCGCAGGGGCAGCCGCTGGCGAGGCTGGACAGCGAAATGGAAGAAATGAACGCCGAACTGGCGAAGATCAAGGCGGGCTCCGACATTGTCATACGCTCCGGCCGGTTTCAGGCCGATTTCCGCGCGCGCGAGCTGAAGCGGCTGAAAGCACTGGTGCAAAACCAGTCGGTTTCCACCAGTGTGTACGAGCAGGCCGAGATCGAGCACAAACTGGCGGCATTGTCGGTTGATTCGGCGCGTCTGGAGCAGGAGATCGCCCAGACCGAGTACGAACGCGCAGAAGCCCTGGTGCGGCGTCGTACGGTTCATTCGCCGGTCGATGGTGTCGTGGTGGCGGTCAATATGTCCCCCGGCGAGTACGTGCATGAACAGAGTCACCTGATGAGCATTGCTGCTATCGACCCCTTATATGTGGAGGTTTACCTGCCGGTTGCCTCCTACGGCAATATCAAAACCGGCATGACCGCGACAGTGCGCCCGGAACAGCCGATCGGCGGTGAATATGCCGCCACAATCGCCGTTGTCGACCGGGTTTTCGATGCCGCCAGCCGGACCTTCGGCGTGCGACTGGAGCTGCCCAATCCCGATTTCGAATTGCCCGCCGGGGTACGTTGCCGGGTTGAATTTGAAGTCTCGCCAGTGGTCAGCTCGTCGCATGATTGAACTGATGAAGAAAGTGGCTCTTCGCAGATTAGCGTGAAACCATCGGCCAAAAGTAGATGCTATGAAGGGTCGTCCCCACGACTAACCTCTGAGTGGATAAGACCA
>JABXIM010000225.1 GCA_013373085.1 Oceanospirillaceae bacterium
AAGATTGAGCAGGAGAAGAAGGATGATATCGCCAAAGGCATTGTGAAGTTCCTGGTAGATGTCTATGACGAAACCGGAGAAACCGTAGCCATTGCCACCATTCTGACGATGATTAAGAAGAAGGAGCAGGGGTAAGGTTAGAACAAACCTCTCTATAACACGTCATTCCCGCGTAGGCGGGAATCTCTCAACGTTTGGTATAAAATGCGTTTCAATGCATTTTATACAGTGTTGTAGAGCGTTTTTATTCTTTAATTACGAATGTTTCCCAGCCATCATATTCACCGTTGTACTTTTTTGCCATTTTCCTTAAACTGAGAGTTATCTTATATATTTCATTTGGATTCACAGAATCAATTCTAGATATACGCAACTGAAAAGGAAGGTCAGTATTCTGTAATTTATTGTCGTCTTCGATTTTATATCCTTCTTTTTTAATTGATTCCATAAATGATATTTTATCTTCTTCATCAGCGAAGTAAATCCAATGATCTACTTGTCTAGGTTTATCGAGGTTATCACCAGCTTGTCTAAGTTGTATTAATACCTTTTCATTGGCCATGAATTCTTGTGTTTCCTCATTAGGGTAAAGGAATTGAAGGTAGGCTTTCCAATCTTTATCGGCTTTAATGTTGATGTAGTTTTTAAAGTTGGGAAATTCAGTTTTATACAATTCAGTAAGTTCAGTTCGAATTGTTAATGTATCGGCCACATAAATATAGTCTAGGCGTTCGCACTGGTAAGTAAATGTGCCGGCAAGCTCTGTCTTCGTTATTTTTTTAAGTTTCTCTAAAATTGAATCCGAAATATTATAAAGTTTGTCAAATTCAGTACTTTTAGGAAAACCGTCATCACGACAATTTTGGGTTGTTACTCCAGTAATGACTATGAATGGCAAATCTTTTTTAGGAGCCAATTTTATCAAATCCATGTTAAGAGTAGTGGACCCTGGACCGTTATCATACTGTGCCATGTAGACATCCCAGTTATCCGATTGAGACCAAGATACATTGGCTAAAAAAAGGAGGTTGATTACTATTATTAGATTTTTCATTTAGTGAATTCTATTTTACCTATGCTCTACAACGTTGACTAATGACACAAATTTGTTTCGTTATATTTCATATAGATAGTGAAAAAGTGTCATTATAACTTAACCTAGTCTTAGCGTCTCGCTAAGACTTTTTTGTTTGGTGTGAGGTCTCAGCGAGACGCTAAGACCAGAGGGGAAGAAAAATCAGGAGTAGACTGAGAAGATATTGATCAGACCACTCGAAGTGGTCTGACCAATAGGGTGAGCTGCTCAGCCGCTGCAATCAGTGTCCTTACCGATTGATCTCCCATGCTGCAGGTTTAGCACCTGCATTCCGTCAAGGTGCGGACACCTTGACTGGCAGGGTGTATGCTTAGCTAGAATAATCTCTAAAAGGGCTAAGAAAATTATGTGATTAGTGGGGGATGAGATGAACTCTACTTTGAATTAAAGTAGGCATTATTCAAGCCTGTATTTATAAAAGGTCCTTAGCGTTTTATCACCATCCTCTCGCAAAGAAATACCTCCAACATATAAGTAATCATCAATAAAGGTGAAATACTTAGCGATCGGAAGCTTGTATAGTCTCTTTGTCTTAGTTTCAAGGTCATATTCGAGTAAGGTCATCCTTCGCTTCTTGTTTTGTAAAATCTCGTAAGCTTCAAGAGATTGGTCTTCTTCATCAACATGACTAATAATCCTGTAAAGGCATTTGTTGTGATGAATGACTGTTTCAAAATCAACCTCTTTAATCTTGAATTCTAGGGTCTCCGCACGATCTGGATAACGTTTAAATAATTTAGCCTTACCCAATTTATCTGAGCTTAAATACAAGCTAGATATTGTGCTCGTTGCTGGATTCCAGAAGTAAATGGAGTCTGAAAATCGATAATTAATCACTAATGAATCCTGATTGATTGCAGCTATTGTTGGTGACAGACGATCTACGGTAATGGATTTATCTTTTGTGTAACTAGGATAAGGAATAGAGTCAATGAATTGATTACTGTTAAAGTCAAAAGATCTTATAGGAGTTGATTTCGTAAAGATTTGAGGGTCGTCAAACCTAATAAATTGTGCAGTTGGTAAGAATATTCTCTTATTCAAGAAAACTGCGCTAGAATAATAGCCACTTACATTATGTTTTGAATTATCGGAGGCGTTGTATGCATGTTTTTCCAATAACTCACCTGAGCTATTATACAAATAGAAATGTTGAGATGTAGAAGGGAATACGAAAAGAGAATCACGATTTTTGAAATACACGGAAGCCCCAGGTGAATTATATCCGTTTGGGCCTTGCTGAGGGATTACTATTGGTTCTAAATACTTGCCTGAAAGAAAATCAACCTGATGAATAACCAAGCTGTTATTACTGCCTAAGCCATACTCCACTAGAATCTGTTGATCTTGATGATTGTAAGTAGTCCAAGAAGTGAACTGTAAAAACTCCTCCGGTAATTCTATTTCTAAACTATCTATAGGTTCAAAGGCTAAGATGTCATCCTCAGAAGAGCCGTTTTCATTATTACATCCAAAAGCGACTAAAAGAAGGATCGGAATTAGCCAGTCTTTAAGATTAAAATTAATGATCATGCTATCTGATTTTCTTTGACCAAGTTCAATCTACACACAAATGTTTTATTGAACCAAGTGACTAACATACCAAGTGATAATGGGCATACCGCCACAATCAGTGTCCTTACCGATTGAGTGATCATGTGGTGGGTTTAGCGCTTGGAACCCTTCATGGCGGAGACAACATGAAGGCGGGGTGCGATACTCTTGTTAAAGAGTTGATTATCAGAAGATTTTTTAGGATTGTAAATAATGTGTCAGTAAATTCTGCCAACCAAAATATTTAGAGTTATGAAAAAAATACTTTTGAGTGCCTTAGTATTAGGCCTTGTTTCTTTCGTCAGTGCTGATTTGAAAGCACAGTCTAATGGCGGAAATAATAATGGGAATGTTTTCTATGTCGGATGCGAGGTAGATAGTGAGCCTTACTTTTTAAAAAAGGCAGATAATCAGTCACAAAAGCAATACTTGATAAGTTACTGTCGTGAAGCTGGCGGAACCCCAAGGGTTTATTCCTTTACCAGTTATAGAAAAGCTCAGGAGGTATTTTCAAGAAAGTATTTACTAGCACTTGAGAAGCAAAGAAGAGAGGAAGAGCGAGAAGACAGGAAGAACGGAAACTAAAAATAAAAAGGCGAGCTATTTAGTTCGCCTTTTTTTGTGCCTTTACTGAGTATGAATTACAATTCAATTACAACTGCTCGGTATGCTTCTTATAGTTATTCAGAATCATCTGCCAGCCACCACGTTGCATTTCGATTGGATTTTCAGTTTCCGCATCGAAAGTAGTGGTTACCAGCACTGAGCCACCTTTGTCAGCAAATGTAGTTTCTACTACACGGCCATCCTCCAGGTGATAAACCAGTTTCTGTTTATCTTCCACTACATCGTAAATACCTTCAAAGTCGAAACCGAAACTGCCGTCTTTGGCTTCCATTCTCGATTTCATTTTACCGCCTACTTTAAGATCATTTTCAGCCCAAGGGCAGTGCCAGCTATCATCGGCAAAGTTCCATTGGGTAATGTGCTCTGGTTGGGTATAACTGTCCCATGTAGTTTGAAGATCTGAATTTACGGTTGCTTCAATGGTGATTTTCTTGAAAGTCATGCTGTTAAGTTTTATGTTTTAAATTTAAATGATTTCTGGTTACCCCTAAATCCCCTCAAGAGGACTTTACTTCATCGGTTTGAAAGACTTTATCGCTCAATGGGTGGAATTCTATTTAAGAGCCCCCATCTCCTGTCTTCCCCCTAGGGGGAAGATGTTACCGAGTGCTATTAGGAGCACTATTGCCGAATACTAGCAGCAT
>JABXIM010000200.1 GCA_013373085.1 Oceanospirillaceae bacterium
AGGAACCTGCGAATAAGTCCCAATGAGGCTCTGGCTTGCAGCGCGGGCCGGAATCGAGGCGCCGTTTCGAAGGCATGCAGGAGCCTGTAGAGAAGCGGCAACAATGAGTCCGGTTCGCGCTGCAAGCCCCGAAGGGCGGGCCCTGAAGCATGCATCTGCTGTGTTGCAGCGCTTGAAAAGGACTACGGCCAAAGTGCCCTTCAGGGTATTCCCTGCGCACTGCGCCGGAGTGCCGCACCACTTGCATCTGCACGCTTCAGGGCCCGCAGAGACCAAATGGGACTTGTTCGCAGGTTCCCTAGAACAACAACGCTTTGGAGAACGCCATGAGCAAGCCATTTAAAACCACCATAGACAACGGCATTGCCGAGCTGGTGTTCGACCATCTACCGGTGAACGCCTTCGACAGCGCCGGCTGGGCGTCCATCGCCGCCGAGATCGAGGCGCTGGGCAACGACGAACGCGTGCGTGTGATCGTCATCGCCGCCGAGGGCCGCGGTTTCTGCGCCGGCGTCGACATCAAGGAACTGGCCGCCGACGGCAGCCTGATCACAGCCGTCAACAAGGGCAACTACGACAGCTTCAAGGCGATCCACCGCAATCCGAAACCGGTGATCGTCGCGGTGCACGGCTTCGTGCTCGGCGGCGGCATCGGCATCAGCGGCGCGGCGGACATCATCGTCGCCAGCGACTGCGCCCGCTTCGGCGTGCCGGAGGTCGACCGCGGCGCCATGGGCGGCGGCGCCCACCTGGCGCGCATGTTCCCGGTGCAGAAGGTGCGCCATATGTACTTCACCGGCGAGATGATCGACGCCGCCGAAGCCTACCGTCTCGGCGCCGTCGAGCGCGTGGTGCCGCGCGAGGCGCTGCGCGAAACCGCGCTGGGCATCGCCGCCAGGATCGCCGGGAAGAGCCCGCGCATGATCCGCCTGGCCAAGGAGGCGCTGACCGGCGTCGAAGACGGCGATCTGGAGGCCAAGTACCGCTGGGAGCAGGGCTTCACGCTCGAAGCCTACAGCTCCAACGACTCCCAGGAAGCCCGCGACGCCTTCGTCGAGAAGCGCGACGCGGCTTTCCAGTCAGCATAAGGGGACGCATATGGATCTCGCCTATACCGAACAACAGGACGCCTTCCGCGCCGAGGTGCGCGCCTGGCTCGAACAGAACGTCCCGGCCGAGCCGCTGCCGTCCTTCGATACCGAAGAGGGCTTCCGGCTGCACCGCGACTGGGAGCGCAAGCTCAACGAAGGCCGCTTCGGCATGGTCACCTGGCCCGAGGCCCTGGGCGGCCGCGGCTGCGACCTGATCGAGTGGCTGATCTTCGAAGAGGAGTACTACCGGGCCGGTGCGCCGGCGCGCGTCAACCAGAACGGCATCTTCCTGCTCGGCCCAACGCTGATGGAGTACGGCACCGAAGCGCAGAAGGCGCGCTTCCTGCCGAAAATGGCCACCGGCGAAGAGATCTGGGCGCAGGGCTGGTCCGAGCCGAACGCCGGCTCCGACATGGCGGCGATCCGCTCCAAGGCGGTGCGCGACGGCGACCACTACGTGATCAGCGGCCAGAAAACCTGGTCGACGCGGGCGGTCTGGGCCGACTGGACCTTCGGCATCTTCCGTACCGATCCCGAGTCCAGCCGTCACCGCGGCCTGACCTTCATCCTGGTGCCGCTCGACGCCCCCGGCGTCACCGTGCGGCCGATCCCGCAGCTCGACGGCCTGCCGGGCTTCGCCGAGATCTTCTTCGACGAGGTGCGGGTGCCGGTGGAGAACCGCCTCGGCGAGGAGGGCATGGGCTGGAACGTGGCGATGGCCACCGCTGGCTTCGAGCGCGGCCTGATGCTCAGGAGCCCCGCGCGCTTCCAGGAAACGGCGCGCAGGCTGGTGCAGCTGTACCGGGACAACCGCGCCGCCGCCGATATCGACCCGACGGTGCGCGAGGCGGTGATGCGCGCCTGGATGGACGCCGAAGCCTACACCCTGAACACCTATATGACGGCCTCGCGCCTGATCAAGGGCGGCAAGATCGGCGCCGAATCCAGCACCAACAAGATCTTCTGGTCCGAGCTCGACCAGCAGATGCACGAAACGGCGCTCAGCATTCTCGGCGCCCGGGCGGAGCTCAAGCCGCACTCGGTGGGTGCCGAAGGCGTCGGCCGCTGGCTCGACGGCTTCCTGTTCTCCCAGGCGGGCCCCATCTACGCTGGCACCAACGAGATTCAACGCAACATCATCGCCGAGCGCATGCTGGGCATGCCAAGAGCGTAGCCCGCCGAGTTCATGAAGGCGGACCTGGTATGAGAAAACGAAACACATTCAATTGCTTGGTTTTGAGTCGGGATTTGGCGGGGCCATTGCGTACCGTCCTATTTGGCTTGAAACCCGATCTGGCGTTGCATCTTGCACGACCCCCCTTGGAACGTAGCGACCGCTACGCCCCGGCGGGCGATAGTGCAACCTGCTTAGCCAGCTTGGCTTTCAATTCCAAATCCTCCATGAACTAGGCGGGCCGGAGCACACGATATGGACTTTACATTCAGCGACGATCAGCTGGCGTTCCACGACAGCGTCAAGGGCTTCCTCACCAACGAGGTCACCCCCGAAGCGATCCGGGACCTGTGGCAGCGCGACGGCGGCCGCTCCGACGAACTCTGGGGCCAGCTGGCCGAGCTCGGCCTGACCGCGATGACGGTGCCGGAGCAGTACGGCGGCCTGGGCCTCGACGCACTCGACTTCGTGCTGCTGGCGCAGGAGTGCGGCTACGCCGCGCTGCCGGAACCCCTGGTCGAGACGGTGATGGTGGCGGTACCGCTGCTGGCGGGACTCGCGGATGAACATCGTCAGTTGCAGGAGCACTGGCTGTCCCGCGTCGCCTCGGGTGAGGCGCGCCTCGCCGTCGGTCATCCCAGCAACCCGCTGGTCGCCGACGCCCACATCGCCGACCTGCTGCTGCTGTGCCACGGCGACGAGATTCACGCGGTGCCGGCGCAGCAGGTGCAGCTTCGCGCCAGCGAGAGCGTGGACCCGTCTCGCCGGCTGTTCGCGGTCGACTGGACGCCGTCGGACGCCACCCGGGTCGCCGGGGGCGAGTCCGGCCGCCGCCTCCAGGCCGAGGCGCTGGACCACGGCGCCCTGGCCTGCGCCGCGCAGCAGCTGGGCCTGGCGAACCGGATGATCGACATCGCCGTCGACTACAGCTTCGAGCGCAAGCAGTTTGGCAGCGCCGTCGGTTCCTTCCAGGCGGTGAAGCACCTGATGGCCAATGTCGCGGTCAAGGCCGAGTTCTCCCGCGCGGTGCTGTACCGCGCCGCCTTTGCCGCCGCCCGCGGCCAGGCGAACGCCGCGATCGCCGCCTCCCACGCCAAGATCGTCGCCACGGAGGCTGCGCTGCTGGCGGCCAGGAACGGCATCCAGGTGCACGGCGCCATGGGCTACACCTGGGAGGTCGACCTGCACATCTTCATGAAACGCGCCTGGGCGCTGGATGGCGCCTGGGGCACCCGCGGCTTCCACAAGGCCCGCGTCGGCGACTTCGTCTTCGCCGACGGCGCACCGCTCGGCGCCGGTGCGACTTTCGAAGCACGGTAGACCGTAGGTTGGGTGAAGTGCCGAAGGCCCGAAACCCAACGGTGTTCTGTATCCAACACCAAAGCGTCGGTTGCATGCATGGTGCCGAACCGACACCCAAGATGGGTTGCACGACGCCCAGGTCGCATCCGTGACGGATACGCCGGGCCGAGGCGTCGCTCCACCCATCCTGCGAGTTACGTTTTCCCGCTAAAGCGCGATGAACCCAATCAAAGCCGCACGACGTGCGGGTTGAGGAGAGAAACAACATGGCAGAAGCCTATATCGTCGATGCGCTGCGCACGCCCACCGGAAGACGCAAGGGCGGGCTGGCGCACGTCCACGGCGCCGACCTCGGCGCCCATGTACTGAAGGCACTGGTCGGGCGCAACGGCGTTCCCGACGACGACTACGATGACGTGATCTTCGGCTGCGTCGACACCATCGGCCCGCTGGCCGGGGATATCGCCCGTACCTGCTGGCTCGCCGCCGGCCTGTCGCAGGCGGTGCCCGGCACCACCATCGACCGCCAGTGCGGCTCGTCGCAGCAGGCGGTGCACTTCGCCGCCCAGGCGGTGATGAGCGGCACCATGGACGTGGTGGTCGCCGGCGGCGTCCAGACCATGACCCAGATCCCGATCTCGGCGGCGATGACCGCGGCCGAGCCGCTGGGCTTCAGAGATCCGTTCAGCGGTTCGACCGGCTGGGTCGCGCGCTACGGCGACATGCCGCCGACGCAATTCCGCTCGGCGCAGATGATCGCCGATAAGTGGAACCTGTCCCGTCGGGACCTGGAAGCCTACTCGCTGGAGTCGCACCGCCGCGCGCTGCAGGCGATCGACGAGGGGCGTTTCGAGCGCGAGATCGTGCCGCTGGCCGGCGTGACGCAGGACGAAACGCCGCGCCGCACCTCGCTGGAACAGATGGCCGAGCTGGATACGCTGTTCGGCTGCGACAAGGTCACCGCCGGCGTCGCCAGCCAGACCTGCGACGCCGCCAGCGCGCTGCTGGTGGTCAGCGAGGCGGCGCTCAAGCGCTACGACCTGACGCCGCGTGCGCGCATCCATCACCTGAGCGTGCGCGCCGAGGACCCGATCTGGATGCTGACCGCGCCCATCCCGGCGACCGAATACGCGCTGAAGCGAGCTGGCATGAGCCTCGATCAGATCGACCGGGTCGAGATCAATGAGGCCTTCGCCTCGGTGGCGATGGCCTGGCTCAAGGAGACCGGCTACCCGCACGAGAAGACCAACGTCAACGGCGGCGCCATCGCGCTGGGCCATCCGCTCGGCGCCACCGGCACCCGGCTGATGTGCAGCCTGCTGCACGAGCTGGAGCGCAGCGGCGGCCGCTACGGCCTGCAGACCATGTGCGAAGGCGGCGGCCAGGCGAACGTCACCATCATCGAACGTATTTGAGGGGAGCAATCGAAAGCTACCTGCATTGCCGGGACTGCGTTGAATATCCGCGCGGGCTGCTCATTTACGCGTCTGTAAACTGCGCACCTGCGCGGATATTCGCCTTGCCCCGCCCGCTTCGGTAACGCTTTTGAAAAGCCCCCGACTATATCGGAGGAAGTACAATGGGAATCTGTAACGATCGCGTGGTGATCATCACCGGCGCCGGCGGCGGACTCGGCCGCGCCTACGCTCTGGCCTTCGCCGCCGAGGGCGCGAAGGTGGTGGTCAACGACATCAACCCGGACGCCGCCGCGGCGGTGGTCGGGGAGATCGGCGAGGCGGGCGGCAGCACCGTCGCCGCCGTTAATGCTGTTGCAAATAGCGACGACATCACCGACTACGCGGCGGCGGCCAATATCGTCAGGCAGGCGGTCGAGACCTTCGGCGACCTGCACGTGGTGGTCAACAACGCCGGCATCTGCCGCGACCGCATGTTCGTGAGCCTGTCCGAGTCGGACTGGGACGCGGTGATGGCGGTGCATCTCAAAGGGCACTTCTGCCTCTCGAGCCACGCCTGCCAGTACTGGCGCGAGCAGAGCAAGACCGGTAAACAGGTGCAGGCGCGCATCATCAACACCAGCTCCGGCGCGGGACTGCAGGGGTCGATCGGCCAGTCCAACTACGCCGCGGCCAAGGGCGGCATCGCCTCGCTGACGCTGGTGCAGGCGGCGGAGCTGGCGCGCTACGGCATCACCGCCAACGCCCTGGCGCCGGCGGCGCGTACCGGCATGACCGAGGAGGTGTTCGCCGCGGTGATGCAGAAGCCGGACGAAGGCTTCGACTACTTCGACCCGGCCAACGTCGCGCCGCTGCTGGTCTGGCTCGGCAGCGAGGCGTCCGGTCACGTCACCGGCCGGATGTTCGAGGCCGAGGGCGGCAAGATCTCCGTCGCCGACGGCTGGCGCAGGGGCCCCGAGTGCGACAAGGGCGCGCGCTGGGAGCCGGCGGAAATCGGCGAGGCCGTCGCGGGCCTGCTGGCCGACGCGGTGCCGGCGCAGAAGGTCTACGGCACCTGACTCCGTTGTCGGTCATAGTGCCAACGTTGTTTCGCGGCGAGGGCGCCGCTCCTACAAAGCTCAGCCGGCACCTGTGGTAGCGGTGCCGTGCCGCGAATGACCGCGGTGCCTGCCCTGTTCGCGGCGGGGCGCCGCTCCTACAGGAAACCTTTTCCTCCCTCCATTCCCTCCTAATCCATCCGGACTAGTTGCTTGTAACGATTTGCCGGCCCGGGCTTGTCGCTAAGCTCCCGGTTAAAGAGCACAAGGGGTACCTCGGATGGATTTCGCTTTTACCGACGAACAGGAGATGATCCGCGAGTCCGCGCAGGACTTTCTCGCGGACGTCTCGACCTCGGCCGCGGTGCGCGCGGCGATGGCGACGGAGCTGGGCTACGACCCGGCACTCTGGGGCCGCATCTGCAACGAGCTGTGCTGGCAGGCGATCCACATTCCGGAGGAATACGGCGGCCTGGGTCTCGGTTTCGTCGAACTGACCATTCTGCTGGAGCAGATGGGTCGGCGGCTGCTCTGCTCGCCCTTTCTATCGACCGTGGGGCTGGCGGCCAACGCGCTGTTGCTGGCCGGCGATGAGGAACAGAAACGCCAGTGGCTCGAACCGATCGCCGAAGGACGGCTGACCGCGACGCTGGCCTGGGCCGGCCGTCGCGGACGCCAGGACGCTGGCGCCGTTGAGGTGCAGGCGCAGGCGCAGGCGGACGGCGATGGCTTCGTGCTGTCGGGCGTCGCGCGCTACGTGCCGGACGGCCACAGCGCGGACCTGCTGATCGTCGCGGCGAGGGCGCCGGGCAGCGAGGGCACGGCGGGCATCAGCCTGTTCGCGGTCCCGGCCGACACCGCGGGCGTCGAGCGCCGCTGGCTGCCGACCATGGACCAGACCCGCCGCCAGGCACAGATCCGCTTCGACGGTGTGCGCCTCGGTCGCGAGGCGCTGCTGGGCGAGGCGGGGGAGGCCGGTGCCGCGCTCGAAAAGACGTTGCAGCTGGCGGCGGTCTGTGTCGCCGCCGAACAGCTCGGCGGCGCCCAGGCGGTGCTGGACCTGACCGTCGACTACACCCGGGAGCGCGTCCAGTTCGGCCGCCCGGTGGGCGGCTTCCAGGCCATCAAGCACCGCGCCGCCGACATGATGCTGCAGGTCGAGACGTCGCGCTCGGCGGTCTACTACGCCGCCTGCGTCGCCGACGAAGCACTGTTCGGCGAGACGTCCTGCGGCGAGCTGCCGCTGGCCGCGTCCCTGGCCAAGGCCTGGTGCTCCGACGCCTACTTCTATTGCGCCGAGGAGTCGATCCAGCTGCACGGCGGCGTCGGCTTCACCTGGGAGTACGACCCCCATCTCTACTTCAAGCGCGCCAAATCCAGCGAGAGCCTGCTCGGCGCCGCCAGCTGGCACCGCGAGCGGATCGCCCAGGCGATCCTGTAACGCATCTTCGGAGACACGACATGAAAATCAGCTTCAGCGCCGAAGACGAGCGCTTTCGCGACGAAGTGGCCGGCTGGCTGGCCGACAACTTGCGCGGCGAGTTCGAATCGCTGCGCTTTCGCGGCGGCCCCGGCGACGAACACAGCTTCCCGGAGGAACGCAAGACCTGGGAGCGCAGGCTCGCCGAGGGCGGCTGGACCGGCGTCGGCTGGCCCGGGGCGGTCGGCGGCCGCGGCCTGTCGATCAACCAGCAGGTGATCTTCCACGAGGAATACGCCCGCGCCGGCGGCCCCGGCCGCATGGGGCACATCGGCGAGGGCCTTGCAGGTCCCACGCTGATCGCCTTCGGCAGCGAGGCGCAGAAGGCGCGCTTCCTGCCCGGCATCCTCGCCGGCACCGAGTACTGGTGCCAGGGCTATTCGGAACCGGGCGCGGGCTCGGATCTGGCCAACGTCAAGACCCGCGCCGAACGGGTCGACGGCCGGTGGCGCATCAACGGCCAGAAGGTCTGGACCTCGCTGGCCCACGAATCGGACTGGTGCTTCGTCATCGCCCGCACCGAACCGGGCTCGGTGGGACACAGGGGGCTGTCGTTCCTGCTGGTACCGATGGACCAGCCCGGCATCCAGGTGCGGCCGATCGAGCAGATCACCGGCACCTGCGAGTTCAACGAGGTGTTCTTCGACGACGCCGTCACCGATGCCGACAACATCGTCGGCGCGCCCGGCGACGGCTGGAAGATCGCCATGGCGCTGCTCGGCTTCGAGCGCGGCGTCTCGACGCTGGGCCAGCAGATGCAGTTCCAGAACGAACTGGACCAGGTCATCGCCATCGCCCGCGACAACGGCCAGGCGCAGGACCCCGTAATGCGCCAGCGCATCGCCGACGCCTGGATCGGGCTGCGCATCATGCGCTACAACAGCCTGCGCATGCTCTCGGGGCCGCAGGACGGCAGCCTGTCCAAGGCGGCGATGATCTACAAGCTGTACTGGGCCAGCTGGCACCGAGACCTCGGCAAGCTGGCGATGGACGTGCTGGGCCCCGAGGCGGAAATCCTCGAGGGCGCACCCTACGACCTGACCCGGCTGCAGTCGCTGTACCTCTTCACCCGCTCCGACACCATCTACGGCGGCACCAACGAAATACAGCGCAACATCATCGCCGAGCGGGCGCTGGAAATGCCCCGCGAACCGCGCCTCGGTTAGGGGCGCCGCTGTCACAGGGGGATGCTTTTGTGGGAGCCGCGCCCCGCGGCGAATGGGGCTGGGTGCCGCGGGTATTCGCGGCGGGGAAGTGCCCTTTGGGTACGCCGCCCTACAGGAGACGCCGCTCCCGCTTTGTGTAGGAGCCGCGCCCCGCGGCGAACGGGGCGCAGGGATCGCTGCAAGTTGACTGAACAATAGAAGGAAGCACAAGCATGCAAGTACCCCAGTACGTCGAGGGCCACAACCTGCTGGCCGGAAAATCGGTGCTGATCACCGCCGCCGCCGGCGCCGGGATCGGCTACGCCGCGGCCACGCGCGCGGCCGAAGAGGGCTGCCGCGCGCTGATGATCAGCGACATCCATGAAGGGCGGCTCATCGAGGCGGCCGAGCGGCTGAGCCGGGAAACCGGCCTGCAGGCAATTTACGCCCAGGTCTGCAACGTCACCGACGAGGAGCAGGTGCAGGCGCTGGTCGAGGCGGCCGAGGAGCGCCTCGGCGGCGTCGATATCCTGATCAACAACGCAGGTTTAGGCGGCTCGAAACGGGTGGTCGAGATGGGCGACGACGAATGGCACCGGGTGCTGGACGTGACCCTGACCGGCACCTTCCGCATGACCCGCGCGATGCTGAAGAAGATGCAGCCGCGCGGCAAGGGCGTCATCGTCAACAATGCGTCGGTGCTCGGCTGGCGCGCCCAGAAGGAGCAGGCGCACTACGCCGCGGCCAAGGCCGGGGTGATGGCGCTGACCCGCTGCTCGGCGGTCGAGGCGGCCGAGCACGGCGTGCGCATCAACGCCGTCAGCCCCAGCATCGCGCTGCACGACTTCCTGAAGAAGTCGGCGCCGGCCGACCTGCTGGAGCAGCTGGCGTCCCGCGAGGCCTTCGGCCGCGCCGCCGAGGTCTGGGAAGTCGCCAACGTGATGATGTTCCTGGCCAGCGATTACGCCTCGTACATGACCGGCGAAGTGCTGTCCGCTTCGTCGCAGAGGGCCTGAGCATGACCCGCATATTCGAAACCCCCGCAGCGCTGGACGGCTGCGTCGGCGAGGAACTCGGCCACAGCGACTGGCTGCGCATCGACCAGGCGCGCATCGACCTCTTCGCCGAGGCCACAGGCGACCACCAGTGGATCCACGTCGATCCCGAGCGCGCCAAGGACGGCCCCTTCGGCGCCTGTATTGCCCACGGCTACCTGACGCTGTCGCTGGTGAACCTCTTCCTGCCGCAGATCCTCGAGGTGCGCGGCATCTCGATGGGCGTCAACTACGGCTGCGAAAGGGCGCGCTTTCCGAGCGCCGTCAAGGTCGGCAGTCGGGTCCGCGGCCGCGGCGAGCTGGTCGCCGTCGAGGCGATCAAGGATGCGGTGCAGGCGACGATCCGCGTCACCGTCGAGGTCGAGGGCGCCGGCCGGCCGGCCTGCGTGGTCGACACCATCAGCCGTTACTTTCCCGCGTAAGAATACGCCTGAATCCAGGAGCTGTTATGAAAGAAGCCGTTATTGTTTCGACCGCCCGCACACCGATCGGCAAGGCGTTTCGTGGTGCCTTCAACGATACCGAAGCACCGGCCCTCGGCGGCTACGCGGTACGCGAGGCCGTGGCCCGCGCCGGTATCGAGCCGGGCGAGGTCGACGATGTGCTGATCGGCGCCGCGGCGCAGCAGGGTACCCAGGCCTACAACCTCGGCCGGCTCTGCGCCATCGCCGGCGGCCTGCCGGACAGCGTCGCCGGTATGGCGATGGAGCGCCAGTGCTCCTCGGGGCTGATGACCATCGCCACCGCCGCCAAGAGCATCATCTGCGACGAGCTCGACATCGCCGTCGCCGGGGGCCTGGAGTCGATCTCGCTGGTGCAGAACAAGCACAAGAACCAGTACCGCAACGTCTCCAAGACCGTCACCGCCCTCGATCCCACCGCCTACATCCCGATGATCGAGACCGCAGAGATTGTCGCCGAGCGCTACGGCATCTCGCGCGAAGCGCAGGACGAGTATGCCTTCCAGAGCCAGATGCGCACCGCGGCCGCGCAGAACGCAGGCCTGTTCGAGGGTGAAATCGTGCCGATGGACAGCGTCAAGGCGGTGTTCAACCGGGAAACCAGGGAAACCAGCTACGAACAGGTTAGGCTGGAACAGGACGAGTGCAACCGCGCCTCGACCACACTCGACAGCCTGAGGGCCCTGGAGCCGGTGTGGAAGGACGGCCACTGGGTGAAAGAGGGGCGCTTCATCACCGCCGGCAACGCCTCCCAGCTCTCTGACGGCGCTTCCGTCTCGGTACTGATGAGCGCCGAGCTCGCCGAGCGCAAGGGCCTGCAGCCGCTGGGCATCTACCGCGGGCTCGCGGTCGCCGGCTGCGGCGCCGACGAGATGGGCATCGGCCCGGTGTTCGCGATTCTGAAGCTGCTCAAGCGCAACGGCCTGAAGATGGACGATATCGGCCTCTGGGAGATCAACGAAGCCTTCGCGTGCCAGGTGCTCTACTGCCGCGACCGCCTCGGCATCCCGGACGAGCACCTCAACGTCAATGGTGGCGCCATCGCCATTGGCCACCCGTTCGGCATGTCCGGCGCGCGCATGGTTGGCCACGCGCTGCTCGAGGGCAAGCGCCGCGGCGTCAGGTACGTGGTGGTGAGCATGTGCATCGGCGGCGGCATGGGCGCGGCCGGCCTGTTCGAGATCGCCTGATACCTGAGCTGGCATGCTCCGCGCGCCGAGCGTGGAGCATACCGCTTGGTATCCTGCCACGCGGTTGCTATGTCTCTGGATAGTCAAAAAGAAGTTCTGGAGCGAACCCATGGCCCGAAAGAGCGCCAATTCCCGCGACGAGATCCTCGATGCCGCCGCCGAGTGTTTCATGGAAATGGGCATCGAGGCCGCCTCGATCTCCGATATCGCGCGCCGGCTCGGGGCCACCAAGGGACGGGTCTACCACCATTTCGCCTCCAAGGGTGCGCTGTTGTCGGATGTGCGCATCCATGCCATCGACACCATGTCGGCGGCCCTGGAGGAGGCGATCGACTTCGACCTGCCGCCGGAACAGAACTTCTACAACATGGCCCATCGCCATGTGACCGCGCTCCTGAAAACCCTGCCCTACCACAAGGTGGACCTGCAGAAATCGAACCTCAGCGGCGAGAAATCCACCACCCCTTACGAGCGCGAACTGCTCGAACAGATCCGCGTCAAACGCACCGAATACGGCGAGGCCTTCCGCAAGGTGATCGCCCAGGGGATCGAGACGGGTGTGTTCCGCAAGGTCCAGGTCTCGGTCACGCTGCACTCGGTGCTGGTGCTGCTGAACGCCCCGGTGTTCTGGTATCAGTCGCGCGGCGAGGACCCGGCCGCCGAGCAGAACCGGATCGCCGACGAGCTGGCCACGCTGGCGCTTAACGCGCTGCTGGCCCGTCCGGACAGCGCCACATCCTAGGCTCGACAGGGGACGACCGCGGGACGGCGGTTATGCCTTGGCCCTGTCCCGCCGCCTGATCGCCAAACCGCCAAAGAGCCCCGCATCGAGGCCGAGGCAATCCATGCCACCGACGATGTCCAAAGCCCGCATCTGGCAGCCTGCATCCGGGCGGTGCCGCTCCCGGGCTGCGGGCCGCCGCGCCCTGATCGCCGCACTGGCAGATGTCGGCAGCATTCTGGAATGATGCCGCGCCTAAGGCACGGGGATCGTCACCGGCTTAGCCCGACTCGGGGGCCGTCCCTTCGGCCCGATGGGCAGCGATTGCGCCCATGACGGCGGGGCGATCGGCCCGGAGGCGGCGCCGGATCAACGGTTCCCTGCGCAGGCGGACGCGGACGAAAAATGGGGCCGCGTCACCGGCCCCATTCGTCGTTTTCAACATGCCCTCTGGCACTTATTGGGCAATCGTTGCCACCGCGTTCCAGACCCCGTCTTTGACGACCGAGATCACGACGCCGTCGGCACCGGTGTGATCTTCGGGGCCGTAGGAAATGTGGTTGCCCATCAGCGGGTCATCGAAATCGAGCGTCTCCATTCCGGCGATGAAACTGTCATAGGTCACATCGGGTCCGGCGACCTCGAGCGCGCGCACGATCTGATCGGCGGCGGCATAGCCGATCAGCGCAAAGCCGTTGGGCTTGTCACCATAGGCGGCCTCGTATTTCGCCATCCAGTCGGCGACCAGCGGGTCATCCTGCCGCGCCACCAGATCGACCCAACCCGCCGCCGCGATCAGCCCGTCGGTCACCCCGCCCGGCACCGCCGCGATATCCGAGAAGAACCCGGTCGAGGTGGTGAAGAAATGCATGTCGTCCAGGCCCATCTTCTTTGCCGTGCCCACCACGGTGATGATCTGGCGCACGCCCAGCGCCAGCACCACGCCCTGGCAGTCCAGGTCGTTCAGCTTGGCCAGCGAACCGGTAAAATCCGCCTCATCGCCTTTGTGAGTGGTCTCGCCGACGAAGGAGAGGCCGAGTTTCTCGATCTCGGCATGGGTGCCTTCAAGCGCCTGCTCCCCGAAGTCGGTGGGCAGCGTCATGGCGCAGAACCTGGTCACCCCGAGGTCGTTGTGCAGATAGTCCACCCCGGCAGTCGCCTGCTCCAGATAGTTGGAAAAGCCCACGAATTTGTTGTGCACAGGATCCGCCAGCATCATCGTCGAGGCCGCCAGCGGCACCACGTTGGGCATGTTCATCGGATCCATCAGCTTGAAGGCGGCGAGGTTCATCGAGGTGCCGATCGAAAGCATCATGCCGAACACCTCGTCGCGGTGGATGAGCTTGTTCAGCGCCTGCATCGTGCGCGGCAACTGATAGGCATTGTCCTCGACGATCAGTCTGATCTCGCGACCGTGGATCCCACCGGCCAGATTGGCCTCCGCAAAGCGCATGTTGGCGCCGTTCGAGGCAGGCACACCGGCCGCAGCGAACAGGCCCGACATATCGGTGATCGAACCGAAGGTGATCGAGGTATCGCTGACCCCCTGGGTGCCATCGGCAAGCAAAGGCCCGGCGAGGCCCGCCGCAAGGATTGCGGCGAGTGCAAATCTGGCTTTCATTCTGTCTTCCTCCCAAAATCGACCCCGAGGGTCATCCGTACATGCTGTCGATCAGCACCTTGTATTTCTTCTCCACGAAGCTGCGCTTGAGCTTCATCGTTGCGGTCAATTCGTCGTCCTCGGCCGTCAGGATCACGTCGATCAGCCGAAACTTCTTGACCTGCTCGACCCGCGCGAAGTCCTCGTTGACACGGTTCACCTCGGCCTCGATCAGCTCGACCACTTCCGGTGCGGCGCAGAGCGAGGCGAAATCCGAGAACGGGACCCGCGCGTCCTGGGCGAAGCGTTCGACGTTTTCACGGTCGATCATGATGAGCGCGGTCAGGTATTTGCGCCGGTCGCCGATGATGACCGCATCGGAAATGTAGAGGCTGAATTTCAGCGCGCTCTCGATCTCCGCCGGGGTGATGTTCTTGCCGCCGGCGGTGATGATGATGTC
>JABXIM010000005.1 GCA_013373085.1 Oceanospirillaceae bacterium
CGGCGCGGTGCAGGAAAATATTGTCCATCTGAACACACCAACCAAGGCGGCGGGCTATTTGGAATATGAACGTGCCCGGGTGCGCTGGTTCTTGTCTCTTGATGTGAACGACGTACCTGACGAGGAGCGCGCCAAAGGCAAACGTACCTTCCGTGCGGTTGTCGCAAATGGTGAAAATATCGAGTTTTCCGACGGCTTTACCGAACTACATACCAAAATCTACGAAGACATCCTCTCTGGCGGCGGTTTTGGCGTCGAGGCGAATCGTGTAGCCATTGAGACTGTCTCAACCATTCGCAATGCGCCCATCGCTTCGATTAGCGACCTGACCCACCCCTTCGCAAGGACATAGGGATGAGCCATTACCAGCACCCTAGCGCTATCGTTGACGAAGGTGCACAGATTGGCGAAGGCAGTCGCGTCTGGCATTTTGTGCACGTCTGTAGCGGCGCTCGTATCGGGGCAGGTGTTTCGTTGGGTCAAAATGTTTTCGTCGGCAATAAGGTCGTGATCGGCGACCAATGCAAGGTGCAGAACAACGTCTCGGTTTACGACAACGTGACTCTGGAAGAGGGGGTGTTCTGTGGCCCTTCCATGGTCTTTACCAACGTCTACAACCCGCGCGGCCTGATCGAGCGCAAGGATCAGTATCGCGATACGTTGGTTAAGCGTGGCGCAACGCTGGGGGCGAACAGCACTATTGTCTGCGGTGTGACCATTGGGGCCTATGCCTTTGTTGGCGCAGGAGCTGTGGTCAATAAGGATGTCCCGGACTACGCGCTGATCATGGGTGTCCCTGGTCGCCAGCGCGGCTGGATGAGCGCTTATGGCGAACAGCTTGATCTGCCGCTGACCGGCGAGGCTAGCATCACTTGTCCTCATACGGGCGATGTTTACAACCTGTCAGGGTCCGTTGTGACCCGTGAAGAGGCTTTTGCATCATGATCCCTTTCATTGACCTTGCCGCACAGCAGGATCGGTTGCGCACGGATATCGAATCTGGCATCGCCCGAGTCTTGGCCCACGGCCAGTATATCCTTGGCCCCGAAGTGAATGAACTAGAAGAAAAACTAGCTGCTTACACAGGTGCAGCGCATTGTGTCAGTGTCGCCAATGGTACTGATGCGCTGCAAATCGCACTGATGGCCTTGGGTGTTGGCCCGGGAGACGAGGTTATCACTCCCGGTTTCAGCTATATAGCCACTGCTGAGGCTGCGGTGCTTCTTGGCGCCAAGATCGTATACATTGATATCGATCCGGTAAGCTATAACATGGACCCGGCAATGCTGGAGGCTGCGATTACACCGCGCACCAAGGCGATCATTCCGGTTTCACTCTATGGCCATCCCGCCGATTTCGACGAAATCAACGCAATCGCAGCAAAGCACGGTTTGCCAGTAATTGAAGATGCAGCGCAGAGCTTTGGCGCTAGCTATATGGGGCGAAAGTCCTGCAATCTGAGTACCGTTGCCTGCACTAGCTTCTTTCCGTCGAAACCACTAGGCTGTTATGGTGATGGCGGTGCCATCTTTACCTCTGACCCTGATATAGCCAAAATTATCCGCCAGATCGCACGCCATGGTCAGGAAAGGCGCTACTATCATGTGCGAGTTGGTGTGAACTCGCGCCTTGATACGCTACAGGCGGCGATACTGCTACCAAAGTTGGCCATTCTGGATGATGAAATCGCTACTCGGCAAAAGGTGGCGGACGCCTATGCTGCCGTGCTCGGAAAATCTGGAATCGTCACGCCTCAGGTTGCCCCAGACAGTGTCTCAGCCTGGGCACAATATACCGTGAGAGTCCAGAATCGAGAGGCGGTGCAAAGCGCTCTTCAGTCTGCCGGCATTCCCACTGCCGTACATTATCCGTTGCCGCTGAACAGACAACCTGCTGTGGCGGACGCCAGCGTCGTCCTGCCAAACGGAGACAAGGCCGCCGATGAGGTCCTGAGCCTGCCGGTGCATCCGTATCTGGGTGCAGATGCAGTGGTGGATGTCTGCGGTGCTTTACAAGCGGCTACTTGACCGAGAAATGAAATATTTTTCCTCAGAATGGTTTTTGCAAAATCCTTTTCTTCGAAATATTGGCATATTGACTGGTGGTACCTTGTTTGCTCAGATCATTGTCGTAATGGCGATACCGTTACTTACTCGGCTCTACACACCAGAAGATTTTTCATTGCTTGCCGTTTATGCGTCGCTTCTGAGCATAGTTTCTGTGGTCGCCTGCCTGCGCTATAACATCGCTATTCCGCTTCCTGCTAGTGATGTAGAGGGCTTTGAACTTCTCATGATATCCTTGGCTTTTGCCGCGATTGTCGGCCTTCTTATTGCGTTGCCGATTGTATTGGCCCAACAGGCCCTCGCCGCTTTGATTGGCAGGCCTGAGATGGCTTCGTTTCTTTGGATGCTTCCGATTGGGGTGTTCTTGGCAGCATCATATGATGCCATGCAACATTGGGCGCTACGTATGCGGAGATATTGGAGCGTTACGCTCACTCGAATTTCTCGGGCATCGGGATCAATGGGCGTTCAGGTTGGCATTGGAGTGACTACGCCGTCCCCATTCGGGCTAGTCTTCGGCCATATGTTGTTGGGGGGGCTGGGCTTTTTTGGATTGGGTTTAGACTTGCTACGTAAGGACAAGGCGATGTTTCGTCAGTTTAGCTTTAAACGTAGTGTAGAGCGGGCCATAGCTTATTATCGTTTTCCGGTATTCTCTGTGCCGGAAGCGTTAATGAATACGATGTCAGCAGAGCTGCCGATTATTCTGATTGCAGCAATGACGGTAGGTCCGGAAGCGGGGTTCGTAATGCTTGCAATGCGCGTTATAGGACTACCTATGGCGTTGATCGGCAGTTCGGTCTCGCAGGCTTATCTAGCAGAATCGCGCCATAAGCTTATAGACGGGACACTGGTGTCTTTCACGCGATCGACAATGAGGACCCTACTAGTGACTGGGGCAATCCCGATTTTGACTACAGGAATTATATCGCCTCTACTCTTTCCCATTGTCTTTGGCGAACAGTGGACGCGATCAGGACATCTTGTCGCTTGGATGGTGCCTTGGTTCTTTCTTCAGTTCATTGCTTCTCCAGTTTCGATGGTGCTGCATGTTTTGGAAAAGCAGAAGTGGGCCGCATATCTTCAGGCTGCGGGGCTTATTATTCGGATCAGCGCAGTTTGGACTGCTGGTCTACATTTCCCTGAATGGATAGGTGAAGCTTTTGCGGTCAGCGGAGCGTTGTTTTACGGTATATACATCTGGGTTATTCTGACTTTAATGAGGCGAGGCTCTTGAAGTACAACCTCACAATTTCTACGATATATACGGCTATTCTGATGTGGATATACGATATGGAGATCGCCGTTTTTTGGCGCTACATGCGTTTCGAGGGAAGCTTTGACAATGTTGTATTCGCTGAGGTTGCAATTGGCGTGGTTTTGCTCTCCAGCTTATTGCCATTCCGTAGTGATACCAGAACCTATCTATTGACTTGCCTACACTATTTTTTCTTTCTTCCGTCTGTGGTCTATATAGCCTTTAATGAGGTCAGCCAAGACTACTATATTTCGTTCATTTTCTGTTCCCTGATAATCTACTTGGGGTCAGCTGTGCCTGTAAGGTCTTTCGAGATTGGAAAAATACAGCGCAAATATATTTTCTTCGCCTTGCAGGTGCTTATATTCATCGCCCTTATTCTGCAAGCTGCGTTTGGTGGATTGGCCTCGTTCAACCTTGACCTGGAATTAGTCTATCAATTCCGATCAGCAACCTCGGCGAACATGCCTGCAATATTTGGGTATCTTTATTCAAACGTCGCCAGTGTTCTGATACCCGGATCGATAGCCCTCTCTCTCTACTATCGTCAGGCTGCATTGGCGATGGTTGGTGTTTTAGCTGGAATTTTGTTGTTTGCGATGGCGCATCACAAGTCGATCCTGTTTACCACACTTATGGTCTTTCTAATGTTTCTGATTATCGACCGACATAGATCTCCCAAGGCTATTACAATATTCCCACTCGCTATCGTGGCTGTTTGCGGAATGGAACTCATTTGGCTCAATTTGGGGCAGGATTCGGGAACCCCAGGTTTACTGACGTCTTACTTAGTGCGCAGGACACTGCTTGTTCCTCCTATGCTCGATGCTGCCTCTATCGAACTGTTCAACAATGCGCCGAAATATTTTTGGTCAACATCGCGTCTCGGCCTTGGAATCGCAGAAAACCCCTACCAAACCGCAGCACCGTTTTTGATTGGCACTGAATTTTTTGATGATTCAACCATGTCTGCAAATGCCGGACTCATCGGAAGCGGGTATTCTAATGCCGGCATTCTTGGCACTGTCCTTTATTCTACATTCATGGCCTTAACTATTTCATTTATCAACTCAATCGGAAAAAAGGTTGGGCCGGAATTGATCACCGTGCTTAGTTTCCCAACTATTTTGCTCATATTTACCAGCACTGACCTAACAACAGCTCTTCTAACGCATGGTCTGCTGATGCTGCTTTGTCTTATTTCGATCTTGCCGGAGCACCATTGCTTAAGCGACAAAATTTAACTATCGTTTCTTGGCAACGGAGACCGAAAGAGAACGCATTATTGACTAGAATTCACAGACAAGGCGAAGGAAGGCGCTAGATCTTTGCGATCCATTAGTTGAAGTTGGTTGTATCGCGAAGGGTAACTTACCTGAGCGCTTTAGTTCTGAGTCAAGTCGTAGGCGGGCTAAGCGCTGTCTGGTCGCGGTTGATGTCTACCAACCAATCTGTTGCTCGCAGGTTCCACAAGGCGCTGGAGCTGTTTTAAGTCTTGATATAGCCTCCTACACAAAACACACTATGGGCGACAGAAAATATTTGCTCTAACACAATAGACCAGCGTATCTAGCTTTTTTCATGTTGGCCGAACCGGTCATTCACTTCAGATAAACGTCAGCAAGCACAAGAAAAAAGAATTTTGCGTATCTTCTCGATGAAAATAATCAAAACAACGTATCGATCATTAAATTGGATATTGGGATTTGCAATTGAACCGATGATATCGACCATATTCTGCAAGGCCAAACATTCGAAAACGCCGATATTTATCATTGGGCCCCCTCGGTCGGGTACAACGTTAACATTTCAACTAGTCACAAATTGTCTTAACCTTGGATACCTGAACAATTTGCACGGTTTGTTATATGGCTTGCCGGCCCTTGTCTCTCTTCTAACCCACAAGAAAACTCGCCAGGAGAACTTCTCGTCCAATCTTGGGCTCACCCGTGGTTGGCTTGGCCCATCTGAATGCGGTCAATGGTGGTATAGGTTCTTCCCAAGAAACCCAGTCTACGTTACACGCGACATGATTGATCAAAGGAAGTTGTTAGCTTTCAAGCGATCATTAGTCTCTATTGCGTCAGCAGAGGGTCGGCCATTGATTTTCAAAAACCTATTCGCTGGAATGCGGTTGGACGCCATTCTCTCGGCCTTCCCCGATGCACTATTCCTTTATGTATCAAGAGATCTTCGGAACAATGCTCATTCGATACTGGAGGGTAGGTTGAATGCCACCGGTTCTTTCCAAAATTGGTGGTCTGTACCGCCGCCGGGATACGAAAAATTACTTGATCTTTCACCAGAAATTCAAGTGGTTGAACAAATCCGTATGATTCACGGACAGCTAGAGATGGATATTGAAAGGCTTTCCTTAGGCTCGCGTGTTATGCGAGTGAAATATGAGGATCTGTGCATGGATCCGTGTATGTTTGTCGATCAGTTGGAGGTATTCCTGTCTATGGCAAATATACAAATTGAACGCCTAGCGCCACCACCCACCAATTTTACAATTTCTACAAAGAGCGCGCTCCCGGCCGAAATATCAGAAAAACTGAACTTGGCTATAAAACGTGTGAGTGACTGAATGTATGAACTTAAAGACACAAAGAATCGTTATGCAGAATTCTGTAGGTCAGAAAACCTGCCATTATTTATGCAACCTTGGTGGCTTGATATTGTAGCCGCTAACAATTGGTCAGTGGCATTGATAGAAGAAAAAGGTCACGTAGTTGCTGCTCATCCTTATCTATATTCACGGAAAATGGGTTTCCGGATTATTCATCAGCCTGAGTTCACTCAACACCTTGGACCATGGGTAACAGCTGACTTCAAGAACTCGAAGAAGTATCTTTCGCGAAAAAAAAGAGCGTTGCAGGGATTAATAGATCAGCTTCCCGAGCACGATATTTATAGTCAGTTTTGGCATTATTCCGAAGAATATTGGCTACCATTTTATTGGCGTGGATTTCAGCAATCAACAAGATATACATATCGCATTAAATCTCTCGAAAGTGAGGAAAAAATTTGGCTCAATCTTCACGAAAACATTCGGCGCGAAATTCGCAAAGCTGAGAAAAGATTCAAACTTTCAATTGATGTTGACGCTTCAATCGATGACCTCATCCATGTTGTTGATCTGACATTTAAAAGGCAAAAAGCAAGTTTGCCATTTAGTCGAGAAAGTTTTCGCCGTATAGATGAGAAGCTTGCAAAAATTGGCAAACGCAAAATCTTTATTGCCCGGGACGAGCAAGATAGAATCCATGCAGGGCTTTTTTTAGTTTGGGACGAAAGCTGTGCATATTATCTTATTGGCGGAGGAGATCCATTGCTTCGCAACAGCGGCGCAATGAGCCTCTGTATGTGGGAGGCTTTGAAGTTCTCATCGCGAGTTTCTAGGTCCTTTGACTTTGAAGGCTCAATGATTGAAGAGATTGAAGGCTATTTTCGAGCATTCGGGGCAGAACTGACGCCCTACTTTGCAGTGGCTAGGAGCTCATCGCAAATAGTTTCTCTGGCTATGGCTGGACTCAAGAAAAACAAAAAACTCAAGAATATGGCTCTGAAATGGTTGGTTTCAATTCGATGACAACCATATCCAATCAGTCGCCAAATTGGCGCAGATGGATCGAAATGATATTGTCGGAGTGGTTTGGCGTTTCCTTGACCCTCCACTGCGACGACAATTCATTTATTCTATGTTTGAAGGGCTCCGAGAAGAAAATCACACTTGGTTCGGTGAATCCGCAATTTTATACTTCTGACGCTGAGATAAGTTGTAGCAAGTGGCGCCCCAAGCGAGAAGGTTGGGACAGCCCACAAGACGAAATTTTTCTGCCAGGGCTCAGTGCGATCAAATCAAATGTTATTGAAGAAACAGCGTGTGGATTTCACGTCAATTACGATTTAGTCGGGTGCATGTCATGGATGCTTTCAAGGATCGAAGAGATTAATGATCAGCACCGCGATCGCTTCGATCGTTTCCCGATGAAGCGATCTGCTGCTTTCAAAAACGGCTTCTCGCGTAGACCAATCGTAGACGAATTGTTGATTGTCTTGGGCCAAATTATTGAGCGTTGTTGGCCCGAGGTTACTGTCCGGCGAAAAATATATTCCGTACAGGTATCTCATGACGTGGATCGGATGAATACCATTGGGCCATCTGATTTTCAATTGACTTCGTTGGTAAACGGCGGGCGAGCTATATTACTAGACTTGTTAAAACGAGGAGACTATTCCGTTTTAGGAAACCCTGTACGTTCATTACGTTTTGACAAGTTGAAGGAAGACAACTTTAATTCATTTAATTGGATTATGGAGACCTCTGACCGGCACAGACTGACTAGCGCGTTTCACTTTATATGCGGTCGAACGAGTATATCCAAGGATGCGAGTTATGACATTCGGCATTATGACACTCGCCGTCTACTTCGGAGAATTCACGACCAAGGCCATGAAATTTGCCTTCACCCAAGTTTTAACACATATAACAATCCTGATGCCTTAAAACACGAAGCAGATCTGCTAAGACAGGTATTATTCGATGAAGGGATTCAACAAGATACCTTGGGAGCTCGAATGCATTACCTTCGATGGAGCCACCCAAGCACGTTGCATGCATTGGATAATGCAGGCCTATCGTATGACTGTACCTTAGGGTATGCTGAATATCCCGGGTTTCGGTGCGGAACGTGCCAAGAATACCCAGCGTATGATCCGGTCAATGACAGAGTTCTCAACTTGCGAATTCGACCTTTGATCGCGATGGAAAGCAGTCTACTGAAGAAGCGTGTGTTAAACTGCGAAGAAGAAGCTAACGCTTACTCCGAATTCGATCAGGTGCGCCAAGCCTGCCACGCTGTGGGAGGTCAATTCACATTACTTTGGCATAACTGTGAGTTTTTCTCGGCCCAACGCCGAGAAATGTATGAAAGTCTAATATCAAATTAGAGATTATTCCTGTAGGAACTGCAATGTATCCCAAATGTTCCCCCACAATAAACTTTCAGTTATCGTAATACTGCAGGCAATTATGAAACCAATGAAAAAGAAGCCAACCGTCCTCCATCTTACCCACAATGACATCAAAAACGATGCCCGGACATTGAAACAAATTTTTACTGCAGAAGAACATGGTTTTGAGGTCTATGGGTTGGGGGTTCGGTTGCAAAAGGGATTAAGGGAATCAAAGCTCAACATTGACGCCGAAATCGAAAGCCTAAACCTTTTTTTTCAAAGGTTGAGGCTTCCAAAGGTGCTCAAGCATCTGACTATCATGTTAGAGTTGTCTGCGCGCATGCTGATCAAAGGGCCGCGCTTAAAGCCTGACATAATTCATTGTAGTGATACATTGGTTTTGCCCATAGGAGCTTTGTTAAAATTGCTTTGCTCGGCAAAACTTGTTTATGATGCCCATGAGCTAGAATCCCAAAAGAACGGCTCAACCAGAATTACAAGTGCAGCAACTTTTTTCATTGAGCGTGTACTTTGGAGATGGGTTGATGCTTTGGTTGTTGTGAGCCCTTCAATTAATGATTGGTATATGGAAAATATTGGTGAAAAATTCAGCCGAGTAGTCTTGAACAGTCCAATTTTTGATAGGTCCCGGCCATTAAATCGAAATTACCTTAGAGAAAAATTTAATATTTCCGAAAATCACTGCATTTTTTTATATATTGGAATTTTAGGAGAAGGTAGGGGAATTCGAGAAATTCTTGATACTTTTTCAGAAGGTGATGTAAACGCAAGTGTTGTGTTTTTAGGTTACGGACCATTAGAAGTGGATATTCGGGGAGCGTCTTGTTTTGGGTCCAAGATCTTCATTCACGAGGGAGTGGAAAACGAAAAAGTTGTTTCAATTTCCTCTTCGGCCGACGTTGGCATCTGTTTGCTCCAAGCTGTTTCACTTAGCGACTATTACTCATTGCCCAATAAGATATTTGAATACGTTTTTGCAGGGTTGCCCGTCATCACAACGGATTTTCCTGACCTTAGAGATTTTGTCGTTCGATACGATCTTGGTGTGTGTATTGATTTTTCAAAAGAGAGTTTTAGGAACGCTGTAAAAAATTTCATCGCCGATCAAGGCCACACCCCTAACGACAAAAGTTTTTTAGAAGAAGTTAGTTGGGCTAGGCAGGGGATCAAATTGATTGAGTGCTATGAGCATGTGCTCAAACTTTGAGTCTATGCGGGAATGGTGCTGAAACCATTTAAATACAATACAGGGCGTCGGCTCACGCAACGTCCTAAGGTTAAAGCAGCGCATTGATTGATATCAACTGAATATCGGCATGCTAATTTTTGATGCTTACTAATTAAAACTCCCTGAGCAACTAAAGTGGTTCGAAATCTTGAACTTTCCATAATCCGTATGATCGCTAACGGAATAGTCACATCACTGCGGAGTACAGCTAATTTGGTGCCTAACGTTAAGAATTAGGTGATGATTTTTGATCACGAATCGGAAGCTGGTTAAACCTCAACAATAAACGAAAGATGATGAAATGTGTGGGATATTTGGAATTGTTTCAAATACAGCGGAAACGCCCGGCGGTTTGCCAACTTTGGCCCATCACGCCGAACAGCGTGGACGAGATTCGAGCGGTTTGGTAGTAGCACGAGTGGACGGCTATGATGTTCACCGGGCCGACTTCGAGATCAAAAAGTTGTTGAAGAAGGGTAGGGTCGGTGAAACTCGGCTGGTTATGGGGCACAGCCGACTGATCACCAACGGTCTGTCTGACAACCAGCCGGTTGTCCGCGACGGTATCATCGTGATCCACAACGGCATCATCGTAAACTATGACAAAGTCTGGCAGGGCCTGACCCGCGCGCGGGAACTTGAGGTCGATAGCGAAGTGATCGCGGCCATCGCCTTGGATCATCTGGACGCCGGAGGGGCGGTTGAAGAGATCGGTCGGGCTGTGTTGGAGCAGTGTAAGGGCACAATTTCCTGCGCGCTGGCTGTGCCGCATCTGGGCAAGCTGTTGCTGTTTTCGAACAATGGAAGCCTTTATACAGGAACCATGAGCAGCAGCACTCATTTTGCCTCGGAGTCTTATGCGCTGAACCAGATCGGTTGCTCCGATGTCCAGCAGGTCTTTGAAACTGTTGTTCTCGACATACCCACGCACGACACTATCACTGTTACGGATAATAAGTCGCGTGTCAGGAATTTGGTTCCCGAACTGGCATTCAATTCTGACGAAGAGGCCTTGCTGGTCTATCCGCAACCTGAGCTCAGGCGTTGTAAACGTTGTATTCTGCCCGAGACAATGCCCTTCATTCGTTTCGACGATCACGGTGTGTGTAATTACTGCCACAATTACAAGCCGCGCAATAAGCCCAAGCCCAAAGAGGAACTTTTCAAACTAGTCGAGCCGTATCGCCGGGAGCATGGCCCGGATTGTATTGTGCCTTTTTCAGGCGGACGCGACAGTTGTTATGGGCTGCATCTGATTGTGAACGAGCTCAAGATGAAGCCGATCACCTATACGTATGATTGGGGCATGGTGACCGATCTCGGGCGCCGAAATATCAGCCGGATGTGTGCCGAACTTGGGGTTGAGAACATAATCGTTGCCGATGACATCACCAAGAAACGCGACAACATTGCGATGAACCTGAAAGCCTGGTTGAAGTCCCCCCATCTGGGGATGGTCAGCATCCTTACCGCGGGCGACAAGCACTTCTTCCGCCATGTGGAAACGATCAAGAAGCAGACGGGTATCCAGATCAATCTTTGGGGGACGAGTCCGCTCGAGGTAACACATTTCAAGGCAGGCTTTCTTGGGGTACCACCTGACTTTGAGGAGGACAAGGTCTACACCAGTGGTGCCCTCAAACAATTACGGTATCAAAAACTGCGGTTCAAGGCGATGTTGCAGAGTCCGGGCTATTTTAATAGTTCGCTTTGGGACACGCTCTCGGGCGAATACTATCGCAGCTTTCTGAAGAAGTCAGACTACTTCCACATCTTTGACTACTGGACTTGGGAAGAGCGTCTCGTCGATCAGACGCTGGCTATGTATGACTGGGAAAAGGCGCCTGACACGTCGACCACATGGCGGATAGGTGACGGTACTGCGGCGCTCTATAACTACATATACTACACTGTTGCAGGGTTCACCGAACACGACACGTTCCGTAGCAACCAGATCCGCGAAGGACAAATTACGCGCGAGCAGGCGTTGGTGAGGGTCAAAGATGAAAACCAGCCCCGCTATCCCAACATTAAGTGGTACCTGGATGCGATTGGCATGGATTTCGCTGAGGTTGTTAACGTGATCAATGCCATTCCTCGGCTCTATGCGGAATAACCCGTTGTGGCTACGATCTGGTACATATCGAAATATGTCACTCCACCCGCCGCGGCCAAAGTGGGTGCCCGTGGTTTCCTGATCCTTCGAGAGTTCGTACGCGCCGGGCACAAGGCGCTTCTGATTACTTCGGATTCCAACCACCTCGCAACGCCGCCCAAGTTGTGCACCGCGCGGCTCAATGAAACTGTCGACTCCGTCGACGTGCATTGGCTTCGGACCCGGAAGTATTCCGGGGCTCGCTCACTGGCGAGGGTCCTGAGCTGGTTTGATTTTGAGTGGCAGGTCCTGCGAATGCCGAAACAGGATTTGCCAATGCCAGACGTTGTGATCGTGTCCAGCCTTTCGCTTCTGACCATTTTCAATGGTCTGCTGCTGCGCCACCGGTATGGATGTAAACTGGTACTTGAAATTCGGGATATTTGGCCGCTTATTTTGACGACGGCTGGTAGAATGAGCCCGCGGCACCCGGCAGTGAAATTCTTGGCCTGGGTGGAGCGTCTTGCCTATCGTCGTGCTGACCTTATGGTGGGAACCATGCCCAACCTTCGCGAGCATGTGACCGAAGTCAGTGGTTCGGATAAACCTGTTGGCTTCATCCCGCAAGGCTTGGACACGGCGCTGCTTGCGCCGCCAGAGCCATTACCGAACGGTTATCTTGACGCCCACATTCCGCGGAACAAGTTTATTGTCTGCCATGCAGGATCAATCGGTGCCGACAACGCGCTTGAGACCCTGCTGGCCTGCGCGCGGGTTATGACGGACCGGCAAGACATACATTTTCTTCTCGTTGGCGAGGGTTATCTCAAAAACCGGTTTGTTGCCGAGGTCGCGGATCTTGACAATGTGAGCTTTGCACCGGGAGTGCCGAAAGATGCGGTTCAGTCTGTCCTACAGCACGTCGATCTTGTGTATTTTGCTGTTCACAAATCGCCGATGATGCGGTTTGGCCAATCACTAAACAAAGTGATCGACTATATGCTATCAGGCAAGCCCGTGCTTGCATCGTTTACGGGCTATCCATCAATGATCAATGAGGCGGAATGTGGCAGTTACGTTCCTGCAGAAGATGTCGAAGCCTTACGCGAAGAGATAGAACGATATGTGGCAATGCCTGTAGAGAAACGAGAATGGTTGGGTGCGCGGGGTCGCGACTGGCTGCTGAAAAACCGAAAATTTGAGAAACTGTCGCAGGACTACTTGCATCTTCTTGGACTCAATGGTCGCTGTGAGCCCTGACGACAGGCCCGCCTCAATGGATTATCGGGCATCAAGCTTGATGAGGATTAATCCCTCTTCGACCAGATCTGTGAAACGGGTAAATAGCCAATACATTTTTCATCATTTCGCTGATCAAAGGTCAGTGTGTATTAGGTGGGCGGACAGTTTGGGCAGGCGCAACATTAGAGCAGATCAAAGATAATTTTGTGTATTTCCTTCCATAGGTGAGATAGTTGTGCGGAAAATTCGGTTGCCCTCGTTAGAGGCATAAGCGATAGATAGCTGAATCAATGCAATTGAGGTTCAAATGGCACTTGACGATTGCGCTAAAAATTGGTTTCTAGCACAGCTAAAACCAAACAGCTCCAAAATAGCCGAAAGGAATCTTAACCAACAAGGGTTTAAGACTTTCTTGCCAATGGAAGAGCAAACTCGGCAGCGCAATGGTAAGTTTGTTGTCACTTTACGGCCTTTGTTTCCTGGCTATATCTTTGTCGCTTTTGATGTGGCTCAAGGCCTCTGGCATGCTGTTAATTCGACTTCTGGTGTCACGAAACTGGTAAGCTTTGGAGAAAAGCCTGCAATTGTTCCAAAAGACTTGGTCTCGCAGCTTCTGCTTCGGTGCGACGATCAGGGAAAAATGCTACCAATACAATCAATAGCGTCAGGTGACAGGGTGACCCTCACCAAGGGGCCGTTTGCTAATTTCCTTGCGGAGGTTGAGAAAATCTCCCCCAACCAGCGGGCTTGGGTTCTATTGGACGTTATGGGCAGTAAGACCAAGGTCTCTGTGGGGCTGGATCAACTCCGGTCAGTGTGAGGGGCAAGAAAACCGGTTCTTGCAAATAAATGGTAACTCCAAGACTGATTATTTAAAGCGTTGTTTGATGACCTGCAGGTGGGTGTTATTTATATTGACGTTTGTTTTACAGGTAGCTTGGCAGCAATGGAAAAGTGCTAGATCCATAATTTCAGAGGCCGCATTTATACGTGTGGGATGTGGATCATTAGTTTTGAGGTAATCAATAAGGTGAGTGTGCTGATAAGAATATGTCATTGGTATTCATGCGCTTTGGTGGTTAAACTACTTTCGTTAGGCAAAAAAACAATACAGGGCAAGTTCAATAAGGTATGCCCTGTGATTAGCAGCTTGAGCAAGTAATATGAAGATATTAGTCATGGCACCACATGCTGATGACGAAGTTTTAGGAATGGGTGGCACCATTGCCAAGATGGTTGATGAAGGGCATGAAGTCATAGTAGCAGTTCTGACCGGTCATGGAGAAGAACCACACCCACTTTGGCCAAGAGAAAACTGGGATACCATTCGTCATGAATGTTGTGAAGCTCAAGCTATCCTTGGTTGTGGGCCTCCGTTGTTTCGTGAACTTCCTGCTGCATGCTTGGATATAGCTCCATCACATGAGGTTAACAGGGTAATCAGTGACCTACTGGTTGAAATTGACCCATGTGAGGTTTACATACCGTTCGCTTTTGATCTGCACAAAGACCATGGCGCTATTGCTTATGGCGTTTCGGTCGCAACACGCCCCTATCTTGATTCAGCAAGGGGCATCAGACGTGTACTTGCATACGAGACTTTATCCGAAACTCACTTGGCACCACCATTTCTTGCGCCAGCTTTCCAACCAAATGTCTATATAAACATATCGACGACTATCGAACGGAAACTTGATGCAATGAGGGCTTATGCCAGTCAAATTCAGGCGAATAACCTGCCTCGCTCTATTGCGGCATTGCGGGCTTTGGCCACATTTCGTGGCACCCATATTGGGGTTGATGCAGCCGAAGGGTTTGTGCTTTTGGGCGAATACCAGCGATGATATATCGACGTGGAGGAAAACGACTACTGGACCTTTTTTTCGGCCTTTGCGCAATGTCTTTGTTTGCAGTTCCTATCCTTTTTGGGGGGGTTGCAATCAAGCTCAGTTCGCCAGGACCTGTATTTTTTGTGCAAACTCGGGTGGGGCGAGATGGCCAACCATTCAGGATATTAAAACTGCGCACTATGAAAGTTGACAAGAGCCGTAATGCTACAACCCAAGTGGGAAACCTCGGCCCCGGTGTGTTTGCTGCGGGGCGTTTCTTGCGCCGTTTCAAAATCGACGAGATGCCACAGGTCTTGAATGTCATCCTTGGTGATATGAGTTTTGTCGGGCCGCGGCCTTGTCTCGAGGAAACTAAGGATAGTATGCCGGATTGGGCCTGGCGCCGTTTCGAGGTTCGCCCAGGCATCACTGGGTTAGCGCAAACAAGTGGTAACACGGTATTGTCTTGGGAGAAAAGATGGGAGCAGGACATAGAATATGTTGATAGGCAATCTTTGTTCCTTGATGCCATACTTATATCGAAGACTATCCTTGTGGTGGTTTTTGGCGAAGAAAAATTCGGGGACACTTTATGAGAATAGCCGTTGTCGGAGGTGTAGCCTCAACCGAGACACTCATTCGGTCTCTTATATGCCATGGATTCGAGAAGATAAAAGTGTGGGGCTATGAGCCGGAAGAGATCACCTATGTTTCTGGCTGGCGAGATCTTCGACACTTATCTGAAGTACAGGAATTGCCTTTCGAGGGATTTCGTCATGTAACCGAATGTGAAGAGAGCTTAAGAGCATTCGGCCCAGATATCTTATTTGTGGTTGGGTTGTCACAGATAATCCCTAACTCAATGATGAACATTGCGGCCCGAGTCAATGTCGGCTTCCATCCTACAGCTTTACCTCATGGTCGTGGGCGAGCTGCGCTTGCGTGGCTTATCCTTCAAGAAAAGAACGGGGCAGCAACATTCTTTGAGTTGCGGGAAGGCGTTGATGATGGGCCAATATTCGTTCAAGAGCCCTTTGTCATCTCTGATGAGGATGATGCAGCTGAGGTCGAATGTAAGTTACTTGCCGCTGAAAAGCGTGCACTTGAACGATGGTTGCCGCGTCTTGTAGAAGGCCAATTGTCCTCGGTGGAGCAGGATCATACCCAAGCAACATGGCTTGGACGTCGTACGCCAGAGGATGGGTGGCTCAACTGGCAGGCCTCGCGCATTGACCTCATAAAGCTGGTTCGCGCTAGTGCTCCGCCGCATCCTGGAGCTTTTACCTTTTGTCAGGATCATAAAATCCTTGTGCTTAAAGCAATGCCCAAGGAACGTGCAGAAATCGGGGTGCCTGGCCGCATCCTGCGAGTTTATGCTGACGAAAGCTTCGATGTTCAAACTGGTGATGGTATTTTGAAGATTACAAAATGGCTTTCCAATAGCGGCTGGACCCCTCGTGTTGGTGCTCTTCTCGGCTATTATACGGAATCGGAAGTTTTTGAGTTACGCCGACGGTTAGATAAAATAGAGAAGGCCCTGCGGGATCTTTATGCACAGGAAATGGGTACTAGTTCATGAAACACTTGATTGGTGTTTACGGAGCAGCTGGCTGTGGACGGGGGATTATGCCCTTGCTTCGGGCCCAATACCCCACTTCTGAATTGGTGTTTATTGATGATGGGCAAGCCCCCGGTTTTATCAATAGCCACTCAATTGTCGACTGGACAAGTTTTCTGGAGTGTGAGGCGTCGGTTAAGTCTGTAACTATCGCCATTGCGGCATCCAGGGTTCGTCAGGCGCTTGCGAAGAAATGCGCGGCCGTTGGCATCCCGCTGCTTGAAGCTCGGGCAGCGTCAGTTGTTCAGATGGATGATGTTGTTATCGGAGGCGGCGCATGCCTATCCCCCTTTGTTGTTCTTACTTCAAATATACGTATTGGGCAGTGTTTTCATGCAAATCTTAACTCGTATGTAGAGCATGATTGTGTGATCGGCGACTTTGTCACTCTTGCTCCTGGGGCTAAGGTGAATGGCAATGTCGCCATCGGTGATCATGCATACATTGGTGCGGGTGCCGTGTTGCGGCAGGGCATAAATATTGGAGCTGGGGCGACAGTTGGGATGGGGGCCATAGTGATCCGTGATGTAGAACCTGGAGTCACTGTTGTCGGCAATCCGGCAAAACTTTTGGTGAAAGAAGACTGAATTACTCAAATTCCTTAGTGTGCTGACTTTGTGTGGGCTGTCGAAGATTGTTGTTTCAATCTGAGGCAGTACGCCTGACTTCTTTGGAGTTGTTTACTTTGAAGCTGGGTGCTTGCACCATAATACTGCATTTGCACCAATAATGCCGCACATGGTTATTGCAATTGCTGGCATTTGGAGTGGAAAGTCCACGCTAGAATGCAGTGCCAGCTGTATCATGATACTGGTCGTGGCAATTGAAAAAGGGCTCATTGGAGAAGATGGCGGTTTATTGAATATTAACCTGAAAAGAAAAAGTAAAAGAAGTACTATGAATATTCCTCCTACAAAGGGGCCAGCCGTTAATAGAATTTCCAAATAGTCATTGTGCGCCCTTATGAGAAGTACGTGTAAATTTACCGTTCTATGCTGAGAAAATACTTCGGGAAAGGATCCCAGCCCTGTTCCATACAGTGGAACATTTTCAATAAGGTGCACAATAAGTGAGTAGGTTTCGAGGCGATATTTGTCTACCAAACCTGAATTTAGTCGGTTTACCAGAAGGTCTCCGCTAAGTAGGAACATTGCCCAAAGGCATATTAGAAAAACGGGTAAGATTTTGTTAAGAGAAGTAACTTTTTCTTGATCATGTGGTCGGTTTTTCGAGTAAAAATAAAGTCGGAAGTTAAGATAGGTAATGGCTATAATTACGCTAAAGATGCCAGCTCGTGATCCTGTCAATAAAAGCGCAGTAAACACTATAGCGAAGCTTAGACTGAGCGCTATGACTTGGGTAGGATGCCTATTGAAGAAATCAAAGAATTTGTACTTTGAACTGAAAGAGACGGAGGTTGTTGTGAACAGCCAGAAAGAGTAGGCAATCAGACAGTTCAGTCCTATGCCAGCATAGGCCGCAAAGTTATTTCTATTCACAAAGGTGGACGTAAGGGCTTGGAATGAAGTCCATTTATTAAACCACAATATCTTTTCATTGCCGGAAAAGTAGACAATTAGGCCGTATAGGCAATAAACGGTCACAGTTAGTCCGATTGTGCGGAAGAACCTAGGCAGACTCCGAGTATTCTTGACGCACATGAAGGCCAGCAAGAAAAATATTAGATAGCTGAGAGCGTAAACAGAAGTTCGTATCGTACTTTCGGGGGATACTGACCAGCCTAAGAGGACTTGGACGCCCCCCATCAAGATTAAGAAAAGAAGGCTAACGACAGGGAGGTGGAACAACTTCGGCAATGGCCGGCTTTTTGTTGATTTCGAGAAGACAAAAAATATTATGCTGGCGAAGGATACAAGTATTGTATATGTATATATCCAGATCGGTCGGGCGCTGGCAAAAGGTAGTGGGCAGAGAATTAAAATAAAATAAATGATTCTAATCAAGATCAGTTACCTTTTTTCTATCATAGTGCAGTATTTATATATGAACTATCTGGTATAGTTATTAGAATTTCTTACTTTACTAGGTATTCCTTCATCCCGCTGTCAGGTTCAGACAGTATGGACATCCAAACAACCAAGTTATTTTTGCGGACATATTCGCGTAATACCCACTTATCACTCTGGTAGGCCATATCTAACTGGTCCTTCAATTTTTCGACGTCTTCGTCAGCCATCTGTTGGTAAAGAAGGATACCGTGATGAACCCGGGAAATAAGCAGGAATGGCTCAAACTTGGCAGCTGCGATTGATTGCCGCCAAGCCTGTAGGGCCTCTTCATGATGATCTGGGCCAAGAATAAGGTTGGCGCTGCACACCCTGAGCCAACTATAGGTGTTTAGCGGTGCCATATTGAGGCCTTTCATGGCAACCTCAACAGTCATTTCCGCATA
>JABXIM010000249.1 GCA_013373085.1 Oceanospirillaceae bacterium
GGAAGACAGATCAAATAGTAAAAGCCAAATAGAGAAGCACCAGAGGTTGACACCGACGACCGCATAGGAGGATGGGTGCAGCGGCGAAGCCGCGCAACCTATCACTCAATCCCACTGCGGATAGATGTCACAGCGTCCCCGGCCAAGCGCTGGGTTTCCGCCGTCACCCAATCTCCTATGAGGGCCTGCATCCATGCACTCGCAGGATGACCGCCATGGACGGCGGACATCCGAACGCGGCCCGCCTGAAAACGCAGGAGCAGTTTTCAGGAAAGTACGTCCATGTACAAACCCTGCTCCTGTGCATCCATGCACTCGCAGGATAAGTACGTCCATGTACAAACCCTGCTCCTGTGCATCCATGCACTCGCAGGATAAGTACGTCCATGTACAAAAAAACCGCAGCTGAAGGCTGCGGTTTTTTTACGCAATGCGATACGGATCAGGAGGTCAGCTTGCTGAGCTCTTCCGTAGCGGCGACACGGGCTTCGTTGGCCATGGTGGTAAAGGCTTCGCCCTGGGCCTTGAGGAGCTCGAACAGCGCCTTGCTGGACTCGATGTTGAACGCCAAGACTTCATCCGGCGTCGACAGTTTCTGAGCTTTTTCGGCTTCGGCCTTGAAGAAGGAAGCCAGCTCTTCACCGGTTTTCTTCTGCAGCTCTACGGATTTGTTGATCGTACCCATCTGAAGGTTCATCAGCGACTCGGCCGCTTCGAACGACTTTTTGATATTCAGGTTCGCATTCATGATCTCTTTCCTCCGGTTTTTGTGCACTGCACAATAACTATCATTATACGGACAAAGAACCGCCAGGCAAGACTTTTGTGCAGTGCACAAAAATAGGCGTGAGGCATTGTGATTGCCCTGCGTTCACAGGCAACTGTATTCTATTAACTCAATATCGCTCCTCCTAACCACCTTCAAGAACACTTGTCGCCCCGGCCTGCAGCCGAAGCAGCAACGTCGTCCCTCACGCTTAACGCTTCACCACTTACAATTGACAACAAAAAACCCCGCTGGCGGACGCCAGCGGGGTTTTCGAGTCAAGCGAAGCGCAGTGGCTTACTTGACGACAGTAATCTTGCTGAATTCAGCGGTAGCAGCTTCACGCGCTTCGTTGGCAATAGCGGTGAAAGCTTCGCCCTGGGCCTTCAGCAGTTCGAACAGGGTCTTGTTGGCTTCAACGTTGAAGCTGATAACGTCTTCCGGAGACTTCAGCTCACGAGCCTTCTCGACTTCGGTCTTGAAGAAAGCAGCCAGCTCTTCGCCGGTCTTCTTCTGCTGTTCAACGGATTTGGTGATAGCAGCCACCTGGATGTTCATCAGGGACTGGACGGCTTCGAACGGCTTCTGGAAATCTACTTTATCGATCATTTTGCTTTCTCCCAAGTTGTTGTGCACTGCACAATTGAGTTTCATTATACGGTTTCGCCGGACGGGATCAAGTCTATTTTTGTGCACCGCACAAAATAATTTCCGAGCGGCTGGAAGCCGTGACAGTCCGATGGTGACAGCCCGGCATTGCGGTTTGATGACCCAGGCCCGGCAACGCTCCGGTCAGGGCGTTTCGGGAGAGTGGCTGAAACCTTCGCCGAAGAAGGCCTGGAAGGTGAAGACCGAGAGCGACACGATGCCCCACGCCAGTCCCAGGCAAACGCCGGCATCGATAATGCCGCGCCACGGCTGCGTCAGGTTGTGGACCAGCAGCACCAGACCGATGATTCCCAGCGAGAGACAGAAGGTTACGATCTGGCGACGTCGCTGGGCGTGAAAGAAGCCCATGCAGAACAGCGGCGCCAGCAGCAACCGCATCGGCGTGACGTTTTGCGACAGATAGCGGATACGGGCGGCGACCCGCGGCGAAAAGCCGCACTGAAATCCGCGGTAGCCTTCGGCGAAGCCCATAAAGATCAGGCTGAACGCCAGCGCCAACCAGTGGTGAAGATGCAGCGGCTGGCTGAACATCTGCAGACTGATCTGGCTGAGGCGATAGATGGCGCTGCCGAAAATCAGCAGGATGCCGGTAAATCCCCAAATGGCGGCGATAGAACCCAACACTGGCACGGCTCCGTCAAGATTGCGAATGCGGAAAGGCCAGTATTATATCCCGACACTGACTGTCCGGCGACCACCTTCCCTGCGCTACCGGCCGCCGCCATCGAGTCCAATGTCGCTCAACTTCGCCACAGCCTGCGTCCGGCACTCCGCCAGTACGTTCCCAATAATAAAAAAGGCCGCTCGTTCGAGCGGCCTTTGGATGTGTCCCCATCAGGGGTTGATCAGCTCCGGCCCCATGATGCTGTACGGCAGCCAGGTCGACAGCGGCGGCACGTAGGTGACCAGGATCAGGAACACGAACAGGACTGCGACGAACGGCATGGCGGCTTTCACCACCCGTGCCAGACTCATGCCGGTTATGCCTGAGGTCACGAACAGGTTCAGTCCGATCGGCGGCGTGATCATGCCGATCTCCATGTTCACCACCATGATGATGCCCAGATGGATCGGATCGA
>JABXIM010000207.1 GCA_013373085.1 Oceanospirillaceae bacterium
CGAACCGACACCCAAGATGGGTTGCACGACGCCTTGGCCGCAGCAGTGACGGATACGCCGTGCCGAGGCGTCGCTCCACCCATCCCACGAATTTCGTTTTTCCCGCTAAAGCACGATGAACCTTATTAAAGCGCCGAGCCCCCAGCCTGGCACGATGCCGAAGTGGCGAGGGCGTTTCTGCAGCGTCCAGTACAAGAGTATAGTCTGTCTGTCCCGGGCGACGATTTGCGGTAAAAATCGCTAAATATCCGCAGGTTGCCGCCGATAAGGTCCCTCTTCCCGGTGTATGCCGGGGCCATAACAATAACGAGCTTCGATGCCGTATGACGGGGATCTTTAGATGAGTCTGCTCAATCCGGGGTTTCGGCAGCGCCTGCTGCTGGTGGTATTGGTGACACTGGCTGGCTTTGCAGCCCTCGGCACTCTCTCTGTATCGGCACTGCGCGGCCAGTCGGCTGCCGCGGGCGAGGCTGACCGGCTCAGTGGTTGGCAGAATGAACTCAATCTGCTCAAGATCGATATCCTGATGGCCGCGGCCATCGACAGCAGCGACCGAGGCGATCTCGAAGCGTTGCAGGAGAAAAAGCGCCGGCAGCTCGAGGGCCTTGCGGCGCAGGGTGTTGATGTCGGCGTCGTCGTCGGTGTACTGGATTCCTGGATCGAGTTGCAGCAGGAGAGCGCTGATCTGGCCAGCCGGATAGGCAGCAGCACCAGGACCGGCGCCCGCGGTGCCGTTAACGAATACATCGACGCCTTCGAGTCGAGAATGTTCTCGAACATGAGAGCCTCGCTGGAGCTGCTCAAGCAGGCGCTTGCGCAGATGGTCGAGCGTCGCGATCCCGAAAGCATCAAGGGGTATGACGCGGCCCTGCAGGGGATGCGGGACAAGATCACCGAGATGGGCTTCATCGATGCCTTCGGCGACAGTATCGACGGAATCGCCGTCGCTGGCGAACGCCTGGTGGCGCTGCTGCGCGACCAGGCGGCGGTGCAGCATCAGGCGCGTACCCAGCTGGAAACCCTGGTCAACAGTACCGATATGCTGATCCAGCTGATCGACAGCCAGTTGCAAAAGGCGCGGCTGGAGTCGGTCGCGACCAGTCAGCGTGCCAGCCTGACTATCCTGATCGCGGCGCTGGCTGTGGCGCTGGTCTGTGCCGTGCTGCTGTTGTCGGTGTGGCGTAGCTCCAGCCGCATCCTGACCCGCACTGTCGAGAGTCTGGAAAAGATCGCCAAGGGGGATCTGCGCCAGCGTCTCGAGGTGGATGCCCGGCGCAATGACGATTTCGACCGCCTCGGTGTTGCCGTCAACGAGCTTACCGAGCAGCTCGGCGCCGTGCTGATTAGTGTCATCAGCAGCAGCCACCGGCTGCAGACGATGTCCAGCGAGCTCAACGGCACCCTGGAACTGCTGGTGACCGAAAGCGGCCATACCGAGGGCGAGACTGGCAGCGTTGCCGCGGCGGTCGAGCAGATCAGCATGACAGTGCGTGACATGGCCCAGGCCAGCGAGGAAGCCAACAGCCTTGCCCTGGGGGCCCATGAGGCTTCGGAGAAGGGCGGCGCGGTGATCACCGACGCCCTGGGCTCGCTGGAGCAACTGGCGCTCATCTTCGATCAGGTCCACGGCCAGTTGGATGCACTCGGCGTCGCCTCGTCACGGGTCGATGGCGTCACCGAGATGATCAACGGGTTGGCCGAGCAGACCAATCTGCTGGCGCTCAATGCCGCCATCGAGGCGGCTCGCGCCGGTGAGGCCGGGCGCGGCTTCTCGGTGGTCGCGGACGAAGTGCGGGCGCTGGCGGAAAAAACCGTTAACGCCACCGCCAGCATCAACAGCATCATCAGCGAAATGCAGGCGCAGATGAAGCAAATCCTCGAGGCCATGCGCGATGGGCAGGGGCGCGTCGATGGGAGTCGCGCGCTCGGCGATAACGCCGCTGACGAGATGGCGCGCATCCGCGAGCTGTTCGCCCAGGTGCGCGACCGCAATCATCAGCAGGCGGCCAGTATCGAAGAGATTTCTGCGACCGCGCAGTCGATTGCCGAGAGCATGACCGGCGTGCTGGAAACCGTGCGCGACAATGCCGAGCGCTCGCGGGAAATCCGGACGTTCTCCGGCCAGGTGGTCAGCCATTCGGATCAGCTGCTCGAGATGACCGGCCAATTCCGCTGCTGATCAAAGGTAGCGCGTGATACGACCGGCGCGGAAGGCACCGTTCTTTGGATGGACGCGGGGGGGGGGGCTCCAGCGCCTGTTTCGCGGGGTTGGAGCTGCGACCTCGCAGCGAACCCTGCGCAGGAAAGGGTTATCTGCATCCATCTCCTGTGGGGGCGGCGTCGCCACAAATGTCCTCACCCTGAGCGGGGAGGCTGGCTCCGCTCACTATCATCAAGGTACGCATCAGTCCCTCGGCTTTCAGCCGCTCGGCCTGATTCTGTCGCTTCACCAGCAGCCAGCCAACAAAACCCAGCGCGTTCACTGACACGTCGCCGCGTTTCTCGCACCGGCGCGGCACCATCAGCAGCCAGCGCGGGGTCAGCAGCAGGTTGTAGGCCTGCTTCACCTCTCCGGTCGCATCCACCTCGATCCCGAGCGCGTTGAGCGCCTGCCGGTAATGCTGGGTCAGCCAGTCGGCGGCTTCGTCCGCATTCCGCAGCAGGCCGTCCGGCAAGGCGGTCAGGTGGTGTCTGAACGGCAGCGCCGGCGCCCGGTCGCAACCGCGGGCCGCTGCTGCATCCAGCAGTGCTGCAAAGGGCGGTGGTGCTGTCTGGTCGAGGGGCAGCAACTGCAGATGCTTGTGCGGCTGGCTCGCGCCGGCATCCGGACCGCCGTTGAAGAAGGCCAGTGCCGGTCCCTCGCGCATGCACCTTGCCAGAGCCCTGAAGTCGCTGGGATTCAGGGCCTGTGACTGGGGTTCGAATTCACGGGTCACCAGCAGCAGGTGCCGGTCGATGACGCAAAACTTGTTGAGCACGCAGCGGTGCGCCGGCGGCACCTCGCAGACCCTCAGTGCCGGTTCCGGCGATAAAAAGGGATTGTGGCTGTGGTCGCCGGCTTCGGCGAGCCGTTGCTGTGCCTCGGACTTGTCGCGCAGGCTCGATAGCATGCGTATCACGAAGGAAATGCCATTTTCGGTCACCGCCAGGGCTTCGGTGTCGATGGGCTTGAGCATGCCGCTGTTGCGTGCGGCGAGGCTGGCGTTCGCGGCCTGATACCAAAGCCTGTCCATCGCTGTCTCCTCCAACTCATCCGTTGCGCAGTACCGAGAAGGCGCTTTTGTATACCCAGTGAACAGTCGCTAAGTGTCTGATAAAAATCGGAAAAAAACTATAAAAAAGGCTTGCGCTCGGAATCGGGATCTCTATAATACGCACCATCTCTTCGGGACTGACTGCGAACGGCAGTAACCGAAAAGCAGCAGGGTGAGATGCCCGGCAAGCAATAGGACTGTAGCTCAGTTGGTTAGAGCACCACCTTGACATGGTGGGGGTCGCTGGTTCGAATCCAGTCAGTCCTACCAAATTTATACATAAACGGCGGGTCAGCGAAAGCGGCCCGCCGTTTGTGTTATTTCCGCCTGGTATCCGTCGTCTGCCCGCGCCGATAAGTCTGGCGCGGCAGGTCTTATATTTCTCGACTATTTGGCTCCCTTCAATACGGTTTCGCATGGGTTGGTTGCAGCCGAGAGTCGTGAAAAGACGGAGTTGGCGAGTATGCTGAGGCCGGAGGTAGCCCAGGCCATTGCGCCAAAGGTGGCGGCGCGCTCCATGCTGAGAGTGGCTGTTGGGTGTTGCAATGTGCCGGTTACATCGAACAGGCGATCGGCAACGCCCACGAAGCTGATGCCGAGTCCGCGCCGCGGGGCTGTTTTGAACTTGAACTGGATTTCACCGGTTTGCAGGTTGATTGCACCGCCGCCAAGCACGTTCAGCTGATCGGTTCTTAGTGCCAGCCCCTTGCTGCTGGTCGCAATGCCATTGGCAATATCGAACTGCACCACCGCGCACTCCAGCTTGCTGTGTTTGCCCTTCTGCTCATCGGGAAGAACCGCATTCAGCAGGGTGTAGATAACGCTGCCAAGCGGCAGGCTGTTTGAAATCCCCTTGCTCAGTTTCCCCTCGCCGACGACCATCAAAAATTGTCCCCTGGCGGATCGGAAAAATTCGTCCAGCGATGTGCCCGATCCTCTTAAGTGCAGGTCTATATCCAGCGGGGCTTGAGTGCTGTCGCCGCCAGGCTGAGTCGGGTCGAGTAGCTCGGAAAGCTTTAATTTTCCCGTCTGATTCAGCGTATATTGCCAACCTGAAGCGGTCGGCTTTACGTCGATATTGGCGGTCACGCGTTTGTTATAGGCTCCCAGTTGCAGCTTGAGGCGGTCTTTTTGCAGGTCTGCGCCGATATCGACCTGCTGTAGTGCCAGGCTGTCGATATGCATGCGTCCGACCTTTATTTGCAGTGCGCCTTCAAAACCCTGCAGGACATCCGTCGGCAGCTTGCGCTCAAGGAGCGATTGAGTGTCGCCTGCAGGTTTTTCGGAATGCTTGGAAAATGGCCGCAGATCCAGTAAATCTGACTGCAGCGCAGCCTCGATACGTCCACCCTCCGCCAGTGGAAAGCTGAGTTCGCCGCTGATGTCGCTATTGTCGCTGGTCGCCTGGAGTTGCGTTAAACGCAGGCAGCAGTCGCTGACCTCGGTCTGTGCGGTCATTTCAATCGGCGGGAGGTCCGGGGTTTCGACCCGCCCGTTAAGCTTCCATCCTGCGCTAGGCGCGGCGTTGGGGTCTCCCTCGAGTGCCGATACCTCTATCAGCGCACGTTGATAGCTGAATCGGGCATCGACAGTGCGCTGTCCACCGTCGCGCTGATTCAGCGTGATAGCCGGTATGTCCAGGCTGTATTCGGCGTCGTCCGGCGAGCGATATCCCAGACGCGAGTCCTCGACCTTTAAGGCCCCGATAATCGCACCGGGGGCTGTGCCAGATGCCTCGCCGAACGACCAGTTTTGCCGGCCGTCGGCAGCCTGCTCAAGGGCGATATCGGCGTTCTGCACCGTCACTTCTTTCAATTCCAGCCGGCGCTGCAAAAGCCCGTCAAGGCTGAGCCTCGCCGTTACCCGCTCGGCCCGCAGCAAATACTCGCCTTTGGCCCACTCCGGATTGCCGATCCAGACACCTCTCAGCTCGATGGCGGGAGGCAGCGACCAGTCGAGGGATACGCCTTTTTCAATCCGGACCTCGCGCTCAAGTACTGAATGAGCGAGGCCTTCCAGATGCTGATCCAGGTATTGCAGCAGATAGGTTACGGCAATGAAAAGCAGGCCGAGAATCAGACCGGTGCCCCATAACGCGACTCGCTTGATTGTCACCTGAGTTACCCTCCTGCCTCTCGCTATGCAGGCAAAAAATCGAGCAGCCGTCTTCCGTTGATCGTTGCCGGCCGGTTGCGGTCTGTCAGGGAGTGAAGTTGGGATATGGCCGTTGAACCGTTGGGCTTCCGGAATGGGAAGATAGCGTCACTGGCAGTTTAGTCGATCGGGATGTCTGTTTTTTCGGGGGGGGGCTACAAGACAGGCGCCAGCGGCTCTGGCTCGGTCGGCAGGCAGGCAGGTGGGGCGGCAATAATGGGCGGCTTTGCACGGAGTGCAGGCGACCGGCATGATGCCGGCCGCCTGCGGCTTCAGAAGAGGTAGTCGGTGGAGAGGAAGGTCGATTCGCGGTCGCGAATGATGCTGCCGACCAGAGATTTGCTGGCGGCGTTGTCCTTGGTCGCGACCAGGGTGCGGATCGAGAATACCCTCAGTGCGTCGTGGACCGACAGGGTGCCCTCGGCCGAGTTCTTGCGCCCGGTGAACGGGAAGGTGTCCGGTCCGCGCTGGCACTGGGCGTTGAGGTTGATCCGTCCGACCTGGTTGGCGCTGGCGTCGATCATTCGGGCCATCTGCTTCGGATCGCTGCCGAACAGGCTCAGCTGCTGGCCGAAGTCGGAGTTGCGCACGTAATCGATGACTTCGTCGAGGTCGTCGTACGGCACCACCGGAACGATGGGACCGAACTGTTCCTCGTTGTAGATGCGCATTTCGGAGCTCACCGGGTACAGCAGGGCCGGGTAGAAGAAGGTACCGACGGTGCTGCCGCCGCCTTCGTTGACGACGCTGGCGCCCTTGCTGCACGCGTCCTCGACCATGGCGGTGAGGAATTCGGTCTTGCCGGGCTCCGGCAGCGGGGTCAGCTTGACGCCGGGCTCCCAGGGCATGCCGGCGTTCAGCGTCGCCAGCTTGTCCTTGAAGCGCGCGAGGAAGTCGTCGACCTGGCTGCGGTGGACGAACAGGATCTTCAGCGCGGTGCAGCGCTGGCCGTTGAACGACAGGGCGCCGGTGACGCATTCCTCGACTGCCGTATCGAGATCGACGTCCGGCAGCACGATGCCGGGGTTCTTGGCATCCAGACCCAGTGCCGCGCGAAGGCGGTGAGGGCGGGGGTGCAGCTTTTTCAAATCGCTCGCGCCCTTGTTGGTACCGATAAAGGCGAAGACGTCGACCTTACCGCTTTTCATCAGGGCGCTGACGGTGTCGCGCCCGCGGCCGTAAATGATGTTGATGACGCCCGGCGGGAAGCTGTCGCGGAAGGCTTCGAGCAGCGGGCGGATCAGCAGTACGCCGAACTTGGCCGGTTTGAACACCACGGTGTTGCCCATGATCAGGGCCGGGATCAGCGTGGTGAAGGTCTCGTTCAGCGGGTAGTTGTAGGGGCCCATGCACAGCGCCACGCCCAGCGGTACGCGACGGATCTGGCCGAGCGTGCCCTGTTCGTTCTCGAAGCGGCTGGAGCGGCGGTCGAGTTCCTTGAGGGCGTTGATGGTGTCGGAAATGTAGTCGCAGGTGCGATCGAATTCCTTCTCCGAATCCGGCAGGTTCTTGCCGATTTCCCACATCAGCAGGCGCACGACGGCGTCGCGCTGCTGCTTCATTTTATTTAGAAAGTTTTCAACGTGGCGAATGCGCTCGGACACGGTCATCGTGGGCCAGGTGCCCTGTCCGAGGTCGTAGGCTCGCACGGCTGCGTCGAGGGCGTCCAGCGCTGCGTCGGCATCGAGCAACGGAGTGCTGCCGATCACGCACTGTTCCAGCTGGCCGTCGTCCTGGCGTAGGCATACCGGGCTTCTTACCGGCGCTACTTCACCCTGCCACTGCACCAGTTCGCCGTTGATCAGGTACTCGCGCTGTTCCAGGGTGCCGTCGAGTTTATACGCTTCCGGAATGTCAGTGGCGGCCGGGAAAAGTCTCTCGAGATCTGCGGTCATGTTCTGTCTCCTGGGGCTTGGATTCGGGTGGCTTCGGAGCCTGTTTGTTGAATCTAATAAAATTTAAGTAAATTTACCAATATTTTATTTCTATTGATTGATGGCAAGAGGCGGCAGAAAGGCAAGGCTGAAGCTTGGGTCCGAACCTTCGGTGTCTTGATCACCAAGAAAACTCATTGTTTCGTTTGCTCGACTGGTCTCTGGCATCGCTTCAGCTGTGCCGCGCTTTCGGATAGCGCTGAGGGCCAGAGACACATCAAGACTGGGTCGCAAGGGGGTCTTGCTTGCGTGGGGTTTTGGGGCTTCTTTGGGCGCGAGATTGTGCGCCTGCGTAAATTATTCGGTCTAGACTTGTTCTGAATTTTGCCTGTACGCCGTTGAGTGCGGCCGGGCTGAGAGCTCGCCGGCCGCGAGGTGTCGCCGACGAGTCCGGTAATTCTTGTTCGGACACAGGAATCGGACACAGGGATATGACGCAGGACTACGCGCAGACCGACAGCTACGATGCTCGTCCGATCGAGCAGACGCTCGGTGTACTCGAGGCCGACGGGCAAGCGGGCCTCAGTGACGAGGAGGCCCGCGCAAGACTCGATAAATACGGTTACAACGAGATCGAGGAGAAGCAGGAAACACTTCTTCAGCGGCTGTTTCGGCGCTTCTGGGGGCCGATCCCATGGATGATCGAGGTCGCGGCCGTTCTCTCGGCTCTGGTGCGCAAGTGGGACGATTTCATCATCATCAGCATCATGCTGCTGGTCAACGCCGGGCTCGATTTCTTCCAGGAGCACCGGGCGCTGAATGCGCTGCAGGCGCTGAAACAGCGGCTGGCCAAGGAAGTCACGGTCAAGCGGGGAGGGCGGTTCAGGCGTATTCCGGTGCGCGACCTGGTGCCCGGTGACATCGTCAAACTGCGCATCGGCGATATTGTCCCGGCCGATGTCCAGCTATTCGACGGCGATTACCTGCTGATCGACCAGGCTGCGCTGACCGGCGAGTCGCTGCCGGTGAGCAAAAAGATCGCTGATGTGGCCTATGCCAATACCGTCATCAAGCAGGGAGAGATGCTTGCGGTGGTGGTTAATACCGGCATGCGCACCAACTTCTCGACCGTTGTGTCGCTTGTGGCCCGGGCGCAGCTCGAGGAACGCAGCCATTTCCAGAAGATGGTGCTGCAGATCGGCAACTTCCTGATCCTGGTGACCATCGCATTGGTGCTGCTGATTGTGCTGGTGGCGCTGTTCCGGCACGAGCCCTTCCTCGAGATAGCGCGTTTCGCGCTGGTGCTGACGGTGGCGGCGATCCCGGTCGCGCTGCCGGCGGTGCTGTCCGTGACCATGGCGGTCGGTGCGCTGAACCTGGCACGGCGCGAGGCGATCGTCTCCCGGCTTACCGCAATCGAGGAACTGGCCGGCGTCGATATCTTCTGCACCGACAAGACCGGCACCCTGACGAAGAACGAGATGCAGGTCGCCGAGGCGGTGGTGCTCGAGGGCTTTAGCGAGCGCGACCTGTTCCTGCATGCGGTGCTGGCCTCGCGGCAGGAAAACAACGACCCGATCGAGCTGCCGGTGTTCAGCTATCTCGATAAGAACTATCCGGATAGTGGCTGGCAGGCTTGCGAGCAACTGAAGTTCGTGCCGTTCGACCCGACGCGAAAGCGTACCGAAGCGGAGGTCGAGTGCGACGGCAAGCGCTTCCAGGCCGTTAAAGGGGCGCCGCAGGTTCTGATCGAACTGGCGGAGATGGGCGAGGAGTCTGCCCAGGCGCTGAACAGGGACGTCGACCGCCTGGCCGCCCGCGGTTATCGGACGCTGGCGGTGGGGCGCCGGGAGGGGGATGGCCCGCTGCAGTTGATCGGTCTGATACCGCTGTACGATCCGCCGCGCGACGACTCCCAGGCGGTCATCGACGAGATGGAGCGTCTCGGTGTCCAGGTCAAGATGGTCACCGGCGACAACCTTGCGATCGCCAAGGAGATCGGCCGTCTGTTGGGACTGGAACTACGCACCATCCGCTCGGCGCAACTCTCGGGCGCCGCCTCGAACGAGCTGCTGGCGCTGGCAGAAGTGCTCTCGGTCGCCATCTACCGGCGCCTGAAACAGGACGTGGCGCTGCAGGAGGCGCGGGCGTTCGCGAAGAGCGTGATCGAGGAGGTCCGCAGCCTGTACGATACCCGGCTGCTGGAGCGGGAGTTCATCCACACCCACGAATCCGCCATCGTCGAGATGATCGAGGAAGTCGATATCTTTGCCGAGGTGGTGCCCGAGGACAAGTACCGTATTGTCGATACGCTGCAGAAGGGGGGGCATATTGTTGCGATGACCGGCGACGGCGTGAACGATGCCCCAGCACTGAAAAAGGCAGACTGCGGTTTTGCCGTTTCCAATGCCACCGATGCGGCACGTGCCTCGGCGGATATCATTCTTACGGCGCCGGGCCTGTCGGTGATCAACGAGGCGATGAAGCAGGCGCGTATCACCTTCGCGCGGATGAAAAGCTATGCGACCTTCCGCATTGCCGAAACCATCCGCATCATCCTGTTTATGACGCTGTCGATTGTGGTGTTTGGCTTCTATCCGCTGACGGCGCTGATGATTATCCTGCTGGCGCTGCTGAACGACCTGCCGATCCTTGCGATCGCCTACGACCATACCCGCGTGCACAGCAAGCCGGTGCGCTGGCAGTTGCAGGAACTGCTTACCGTCTCGACGGTACTGGGCGTGGTTGGACTGGTGTTCTCGTTCCTGCTGTTCTTTATCCTGCGCGAGCAGGGCTTCTCCGAGGATGTGATTCGTTCGATGCTGTTCCTGAAGCTGATCATCGCCGGCCACAGTACGCTGTTCGTCGCCCGTTCCGAAGGCTGGTTCTGGCAGCCTCCGTGGCCTGCGCCACTGCTGTTCGCTGCCACCTTCGGCACCGAAATCCTCGGTACGCTGATTGCCGTCTATGGATTGCTGATCGCACCGATCGGCTGGCAGTACGCGCTGCTGATCTGGCTCTATGTACTGGTTGAGTTCGTGGTGGCCGATGCGGTGAAAATGTTCGTCTACCGTTTGCTGGCGCGGCGCAATAACCAGGATTGAGTCACTTCCCGCGCCTGTTCACAGGTTTCCTGGGTTGTGTGCTACACCTGGCCGCCGCTCCCTGCAAGTGCCTGACGATCTCCGGTAGCCGCCGGAAACGACGCTGCTGAGGGCGTTCGATCTGAAGACACCGTGATTCGAGTTGCGCACGGTTGGGTCGCATGGCAGCCTTGGGATCCGATACGCAACGAACGCACGGGGGGACCTGTCATGCCGAACCTGATCAAGCTGCGCGCCGAAGATGGCCACGAGCTGAGAGCCTACCGCGCCGACCCGTCCGGGAGTGTGCGCGGTGCGGTGGTGGTGCTGCAGGAGATCTTCGGGGTCAATCGTTATATCCGCGACGTCTGCGACCGCCTCGCGGCGGAGGGCTATGTGGCCATAGCGCCGGCACTGTTCGATCGGCAGGTGCGGGATTTCGAAACCGGCTATACGCCCGAGGATGTCGAGAAAGCCCGTGGCGTGATGATGGAGCTCGACTGGTCGGCGGTACTGCTCGATATCGATGCGGCGGCTGCCGCTGTGCAGGATGCCGGGCCTGTCGCGGTGATCGGGTTCTGTATGGGCGGTTCGCTGGCGTTCCTCGCTGCCACGCGTCTGGACCGCTTCGAGGCTGCCGTCTGTTATTACGGCCGTCGTATCGTCGAGTTTGCCGACGAGACGCCAAAGGTGCCGACCCTGATGCACTTCGGCGAACAGGACGCGACCATCCCGCTGAGCGATGTAGAGCAGGTGCGCCAGCAGCGTCCCGACTGTGAGATCCATCTGTATCCGGCGGACCATGGTTTCGACTGCGACCAGCGCAACGCCTTTGAGCCAGACAGTGCCAAACGGGCCTGGCAGCGTACCTTGACATGGCTGGAACGGGCTTTCACCGCGGGCGACTGAACGAGCGTGGTGTGGCGTCCTTAAACGGTCCGCAGTGATCTATCGGAATTCGTCGAGTAGGGTTATCAGGTCGGGTTGCTGGACGGTGGCCGATCTGCAGCCACGGGACGTTAGCAATCGGGTTATCTCTGAAAGCGTCGGGGGCAGGGGCGTCCCCGGCACTGGCTCCGGGCGTTGTTCCAAAGCCTGAGCGTTTCGGGCTGATGAGACCGCGCCCCGGCATCCACTCATAACCACTGGCTGACTCTTAGAATGGCGTTAAAGGGTGTTCTCAGCTCGTGACTCTTGCGCGGCAGGAATACCGACTTGGCGGTGTGCTCCTGCTCGTCCGGCTCTTGGGTCTGAATAAGTATTCGCTATGATGTCCCTTCGCTTCATCGTGCCACAGCAGCAATATGACAGCGCCTTTTGCATTGCTATATGGGGGGGCGAGGGGTCTCCCTTGTGGAGTGACCAAATTATCCCTACGGCTGTTGCGGATTTGCGACAGTGTGCCTAGTATGCAGTTACCCTAAGGAGATCCTTCTGCACAGGAGGTGGGTCTTGTCTCTTTATTCGACTGTTCGGAAACTGCGGATTGGCATTTTGTGTCATCTGCTCGCCGTGCTGCTTTGGCCCCTTTCAGCGAGCGGGAATCAATTGATGGCTCATGGTATGAAGGTTTCCATCGGGGATTCCGTCGAGGCCCTGGTCAGACACGCAGGTCGTCCGCAAAGTGTTGAGCATGACTTCGGCTGCATAGGTTCGGGCTGCGAGCTGCAGGGCTTTCTCGAAAAGTGGATCTTCGTGCACGGGGATACCCGGTACCGTGTCGGCGTGTTTCGTGACCAGGTGACGTCGATCGAGCATGAGCCGTTGCAGCAGGTTGAGCCCTGATGCCGATAAAGGTCGATATTTAGGGGGCTGGCGGCTAAACCGGAAAGGGTGGAGGTGGATGTGGCCCCGGGCATTCCTGCCGGTACGACGATGATAGGAATCGTTCTCCTGCTGTTATCCGGGTGTGGCGGCGAATATCGACGCCAACCGGTCCCGCCGCAAAATGCCAGCGAAGACGGGCGGTTTGACGGCCTTTGGGTCGGGTCCCTGCAGTCGCGGTATCGGCTCAGGCCCGTCGCCAGCTACAGCAATCTGTACAAGACTCTGGTCTGCGAGCCGTATCGGGACCAGGTCCGGCTGGACGTCAGCCGAGGCCGCATCGATGCCGAGCTGGGTCGGGCCTCTCGCTACCGGCTTCGTACCTACCTGGATCGCAGCGGCCGCTTTTATCAGCTGCAGGACCTGCCCTTGGCCGGGTCGAACCGCGCCGGCACCGGCGCGCAGCTGAGCATCGCCGGGCAGTTCGATCCGGTCTCGGGCCTGGTCGAGGGGATCGTGATCGTTACGCCAAACGGTTTCACCCAGGGCTGTGTCGGCGATTTCGAGGCCCGTCTCGATGCTGCTGCCATCGCGGCGCCGGCGGTGGAAAGACCTTTTTCGCCGGCGTTCCACCTGATCGAATTGAGGGACCACAAGTAACGGTCGCTGGCCGCCCTGGCTGCCGTGTTTTATCCGAGATACGCGAAACAGAGACATTTCTGAATTTGCCGTCTACTCTTATCAAAACACGCGCTTTTGCTACACCCGCAGGAGATCCTATCCCGCCTCGCGTCTCAGCCCGGCGGGTTTTTTTTGCCCGCAGTCACAACCGGCGTTCGAGTAGCTAATCGGTACCGCGGGCGTGACATTATCCTCCCCGCCATCCAGTGCAGGTCGGCATAAAAGGATACAGGCAGCGGTTGTGAGCGAGGTAAGTGATCGGCAGATACGAAAACGGCGGGCCGCTTTCGCAGGTCCGCCGTTTTCTGAAAAATCTGGTAGGACTGACTGGATTCGAACCAGCGACCCCCACCATGTCAAGGTGGTGCTCTAACCAACTGAGCTACAGTCCTGAAGAGCCGCGTATCTTACGGATCCTGGCGGGCAATGCAAGCCCTTTTGCGTATTTTTTTCGGTTCCGGAGCCGGTTGGGTTCGGCTCTTCGGGTCGTTACACTATCGCACACCCATCCAGTACCCTACCGGAGCGCATGTTGAGCCAGTCCGCATCCGATCGCCGATTCTATCGCCAGGGCCCCGACCACCGGGGAGGTGACGAGGTCAGCTTTGTCGATATCCGGCGGCGTTTCGATTTCCGTTCGATTCGCATCGGCCGCTGGGTAACCCGGGCCGAGCAACAGAGGGCGGCGGGACTGTTTTACGATGCTCTGGCGGACCTGATGACCATCCTTCGCGGTCCGGAAGTGCTGGTCTCGCTGCGCGGAACCCTGTCGCTGCAGTACGGCACCGGCGGCCGACCGGGCGTGTCGGCGCATTACGATCCGATGCAGCGCTGCTTTTCGCTGGCCAAGAACGCGGGGCCCGGCAGTATCGCCCACGAATGGTTTCACGCCTTCGACCACTATCTGTGCGACAAGGCGTTCAGCGATGCGCCGCGGGGCATGTTCGCGTCCCGCGCCTGGCTAGACGATGCCACGCCAGTACCCCATCCGCTTAATGACCGGCTGTCGTGCTGCTTTCGCGCCATCCTGCTGGATGCATCGGGAGAGGGCCCCAGCGAGCTGTTCCGGGTATCGGCGCGTACCGACGAGAGCCTTGGAACCCTTTATTACAGCCAGCCGGAGGAACTGTGCGCCCGCGCGTTCGAAGCGTTTGTGCAGGATTCCGGCATCCGCAACAATTTCCTGGTCAAGGGCACCCGTGCATCCGAGGAGGCGCGTGCCGGTCTCTATCCGCTGGGCGTTCAGCGCGAGCGCATCAATGCCGCTTTCGCCGACTATTTTCATTCGCTGGGCACGGCCTTGCTGCAGGCATCGCCGCCGCGCGCCCCGGTTGCAGGTTGAAATCCGGCAATTGAGACCGGCGTCTGTCTATCTGGTTTTTGAACAGTAGGTAACCTGTCCGGCCCTGTCGTATAAGTGCGTTCTTTTGTCGGAAACTTCACATATCCGACAGGGCCTCTCCTTTACTGTGGTCTCCAATGCACGCATGGCGGCCCCGGTTGTCCATGTCATGGCAAGAAACGACGCAAGAAGGGGTAATGCTTTGGGCCTCCTGGAATTTCTGACCGGCAAGATCGACCTGCTGCTGAAACTGACGCCGGACAGTTTGACCCAGGCGTTGCCGTCCTGACGCAGGTTCATGCGTACGCCGCAATGCCCACCGTCCTCGAGCCGGTCGAGCTCGGCCTCGCTGACATCGGCACCCACCCCCGCCACGCCAGGGTACTCGCGACCGATTGACCGGAAGTGGGCCAGGGCGTCCAGTTGCAGGCTTTTGCCCATGCCATCGATGCCGGGCTGGACCAGCATGCCGCGCTGAATGCCAAGACGATCATGTAGGCGCCGACGGGCGCATCGGGTGGCGTATAAGTGCGATTCGGTGCGTAGGCGTAGCGCAGGCGCCAGCGGGAAAACTGAACCCGGATGCCTGAACGCGGGTGCGCGCGGAAACGCGCCAACAAGCGCTCAATGCCTACATGGAATGCAGTGCTACGCTCGCGACCGCCGATATACCGCTGGCGACGACCATTATCATGAGCAGGGACAGTATCGAAATTATTGTTTTCATTTTCAGCTCCGATGATGTGACTGTTGTATCGCTGTTCCGGCTCTCAAGAAGTCGGAACCATGGCGAGCCCCTATTGGCTTTGCGCTTCACTCTTCATTCATCTCGAATGCACCCGCCGGACCAGAATCTTTAAGATTTTGATTTTATTGGGCTTTATTCCATTCAGCTAACGAAGCATTACTTCGAGTGTCCTAAAAATAAGACAGTTTATGTTGATCGATTCATACAATTGTGTCTTTCCTTACAGACAGTAATGCTGCGCAGTGAAACGCGGAGAAGTCACGCGTGGGCAAAGAGATGGATGTGGCTGCGGGCGGGCGCATTCGGAAGCTTGTCGGGAGAACGCTAACAGGCCGTCTCGACTGATGATGGGCGCAGGCTGGAAGCCTCAACATGAAAGAAATTTGACCAGCGTCAATGGATGTTGAGTCGCCTACTTTATTTACATATACTCAACGCCAATACAATTATGACAAAAAAAGCGGTGCTGCCAATGCTCAACAATGTGCTGGTCAACAGCGTGGTCTGCAGCAATGTCTGCCCCCACGATGTCTCCGATTACGTCAACAAGCACGTCGGCAACCACCGTCTCACGGTATTGGGAACCGGTGATATGCGCGCGTCGCTGCGCTACACCGATTTTGCCCGCCTGGGTCTGAGCCATATCGGTTACGGCGGCGAGGTTCGGGTCCAGTCCCCCGATATCGAAGAGATCTACCACCTGCAGGTCGTGACCCGTGGCCGCTGCAGCTGGAACTACGATGGCGACGTCCTATCGCTGTCGAGCGGACAGGCACTGATGATGAACCCGCGGGAGCGAATCGACCTGACCTATTCCAACGATTGCCAGAAACTGATCGTCAAGGTGCCGGAGTCGGTGCTGAAAACTGCCTGCCTGCAGGATGGCCGGACTCTGCCCAAGGAAGGCCTGAGGTTCGATCACCGGGTGATGGAGCTTCACTCGTCGATGGCGTTCCTGCGCCTGCTGGAGGCTGTTTACGAGGAGGCTGCGGAAGGCTGCGTCGATATTGGCAGCGTATGCGAGTCCTATGCCTCGTTACTGGCCGGCAAGCTGCTTTCGCTGTTTCCGTGTAACCTGCAGCATGAATCCGGCGGTGCCGCCGAACAGCAGCTGCAGCTGATCCGGCGCTACCTGGTGGAGCGGATCAAGGAAGACGTCAGCGTCGAAGAGTTGTCGGCCCTCTGCAACGTCAGCGTACGCACCCTTTACAACGTGTTCGCCAAAGAAGTGGGCACCACCCCCAAGCTGTTCATCAAGCAGATGAAGCTGCAGAGTTTGCACACAGACCTCAAGCGGGGAGTCGGTGCGCGCAACGTCACCGAAATTGCGCTCGACTACGGTTTTTCCCACCTCGGACGCTTCTCGTCCGATTATCGCAAGCTGTTCGGTGAACTGCCGTCGGAGACGCTGCGCAAGGCGCATTGAACGCAGGGTGCCGGTAAGCGGAGCGCACCGCACCGAGACGGTTGGTGCGCTTGATCACCCCACATTTCCGCAAATCAGTCGGGTGGCCCCCCGGGTCGTGGCGCTGAGCAGGCGATCGTAACGGTGTCCCGGCCGCACGTCGGTGTCGCTGGCCATGCCCAGCAGGGTGATCACCGCCGTAATCTGACCGCTGAGGTTGAACACCGGACTGCTAATCACGTTTATATCGGGCAGGAAGTCGCCGAAGAAGCACGAAACTTTCTTTTCACGCATCTCCTCCAGCAGGTCGCAAAAGCCCTGTTTGTCCAGTTGCTTGCCGCGATAGCGTGGCAGTGCCGCAGGGTTGGCGTAGAAGTCGTCGATGATGGCGTTGCGACGTTCCGCTGGTAACTGTGACAGGAACAGCCGTCCGGCGGCAGAGAAAAATGGCGATAGCTCGGTGCCGAGACGGACATTGACTGCCAGCACCTGGCTGGAGTCGAGCCAGTGAACGATCAGAGGCGCCTTGCCATTCCATACCGAGACCGACACGGTCTTGTCTGTTGCCGCATGCAGCCGGGTGGCGGCATCGAATGTCAATGGAATGGGGTCGATACGCTGCAGCGCGGCAAGTCCCAGGTTGAGGCTGGCGGTGCCCAGGGTGTAACGCGCATTGGCCTCCTGCACCACATACTGCATGCGACCGAGACTCACCAGATACTTGTGCAGGCGACTCGAAGACAGGTCGAGCCGGGTGGATAGTTCCTTGAGACTGATCGGTTGCGGCGAGCGGGCGATCTCGTTTAGCACCCGCAGTCCGATCTCGAGCGAGCCGATACCCTGGCGTTCGGAGTTGGCAGCGGACGAGTGTTGAGGGTCGAGAGTTCCCATGGTTGCGGTCTTCCTTTGGCTTCGGGGGTGCCTGAATGCGGTCCGCTTCGAGTGACGCGGGGCCCTTTTGAATGACAGGCGCCTGTGCAGGGCGCGCGCAGTCTACCGTGCCGGCATCCCGCAGGCTACAACAGGAAGTATACCGCGGTGGCGAGATATCCGGGTGCAGTTGGAGCTTGCCCTGCAACCCCACAAACTCCCGAACACGCCGGTCGCTCCCGCGCCGGCTGAACAGCATAGCGTTGTTGTATGGGCTTCTGCCTGAAATCTCCCGGGGCCGGCGTTGAGTGGATTCACTTTTGCTGCTTCGTGGCTAGCCGGTTCCTGCATTTTTTATCCCTTATCTGCATTTCAGAGAAATACATCTGCAAAAAATGGATGGCTGCAAAAACTGGACAGCAATTGCAGCCAGAGGATTTTGCCCGCTCCGGCGTTATGTGACCTTGTAAACATCCAAGGGGCAGGTCTCGTTCAGAAGCCTGCAGTGAAGCAGGCCTCCTGTGGAGCGGTGTGCCGGAGGGGGGCTTTACCCGCCGCAACCCGGCCACCTGGTGCCGAGATCACAAAGGTTTGGCCCCGAGGAAGTGCCCTTCGGGTACGCGGCGCCGACGATGCGCGCCACAGGCAAATGCAGGTGTAAATATGAACAAGAAACTCAAAGCGGCCATTATCGGTCCGGGTAACATCGGCACCGATCTCCTGATGAAGATGCAGCGCTCGGCCTGGATCGAGCCGGTGTGGATGGTCGGCATCGACCCCCAGTCCGATGGCCTCAAGCGGGCCCGCGAGATGGGGATCAAGACCTCCGCCGAGGGCGTCGACGGCCTGTTGCCTCACGTGATCGAAGACGATATCCGCATCGCCTTCGACGCCACCTCCGCGTACGTCCATGCCGAGAACAGCCGCAAGCTCAACGCGCTCGGGGTGATCATGGTCGACCTGACCCCGGCCGCGATCGGCCCGTTCTGCGTGCCGCCGGTCAACCTGAAGCAGCACGCCGAGCGGCTGGAGATGAACGTCAACATGGTCACCTGCGGCGGCCAGGCCACCATCCCGATGGTGGCGGCGGTCTCCCGTGTACAGCCGGTCGAGTACGGCGAGATCATCGCCACGGTTTCCTCACGTTCAGTGGGACCGGGCACGCGCCAGAACATCGACGAGTTCACCCGCACCACCGCCGGTGCCGTGGAAGAGGTCGGCGGCGCGAAGAAGGGCAAGGCGATCATCATCATCAACCCGGCCGAGCCGCCGCTGATCATGCGCGACACCGTGCATTGCCTGACGACCGGCGAGCCGGACCAGGCCGCGATCACCGCATCGGTCCACGCCATGGTGGCCGAGGTGCAGCAGTACGTGCCGGCCTACCGCCTGGTCAACGGCCCGGTATTCGACGGCAACCGGGTATCGATGTTCATGGAGGTCGAGGGCCTCGGCGATTTCCTGCCGAAATACGCGGGGAATCTGGACATCATGACCGCCGCGGGCCTGCGCACCGCCGAGATGTTCGCCGAGGAAGCGGCGAACGGCACCATCACCTTGCCGGCACGCGGCTGAGCGGGGAGGAGAGCCCAATGAATCTTAAAGGCAAGAACGTCACCCTGCACGATATGAGCCTGCCCGTACCGGGAGAGCGTATGCACGCCAAGCGACACCGGTTCGGCTTTCACCACTACAAGCAGCCGGCACACGGCTGAAACAGGGGAGACTGAAACGATGAATCTGAACGGCAAGAACGTCACCCTGCACGATATGTCCCTGCGCGATGGCATGCATGCCAAGCGCCACCAGATCAGCCTGGAGCAGATGGTCGAGATCGCCACCGGGCTCGACGACGCCGGCATGCCGCTGATCGAGGTGACCCACGGCGACGGCCTCGGCGGCGCCTCGGTCAACTACGGCTTCCCGGCGCACAGCGACGAGGCCTACCTCAACGCGGTGGTGCCGAAGATGAAGAACGCGAAGATTTCAGCGCTGCTGCTGCCGGGCATCGGCACCGTCGACCACCTGAAAATGGCCCGCGACTGCGGCGTCTCGACCCTCCGCGTCGCCACCCACTGCACCGAGGCCGACGTCTCGCAGCAGCACATTGGCCTGGCTGCGAAGATGGAGATGGACACCGTCGGCTTCCTGATGATGGCGCACATGGCCAGCCCCGGGAAGATCCTCGAGCAGGCCCGGCTGATGGTCGGCTACGGCGCCAACTGCGTCTACTGCACCGACTCGGCCGGCTACATGCTGCCGGATGAGGTCAGCGAGAAGATCGGCCTGCTGCGCGCCGAACTGCCGGCCAACGTCGAGATCGGCTTCCACGGCCACCACAACATGGGGATGGCGATCGCCAACTCGCTGGCGGCGATCGACGCCGGCGCGTCCCGTATCGACGGTTCGGTGGCGGGCCTCGGCGCCGGCGCCGGCAACACGCCGCTGGAGGTGCTGTGCGCGGTGCTGGAGCGCATGGGCGCCGAGACCGGCATCGACCTCTACAGGATCATGGACGTGGCCGAGGACCGGGTGGTGCCGCTGATGGACCAGCCGATCCGCGTCGACCGCGACGCCCTGACGCTGGGCTACGCCGGCGTCTACTCCTCCTTCCTGCTGTTCGCCCAGCGCGCCGAGAAGAAGTATGGCGTGTCGGCCCGCGACATCCTGGTCGAGCTCGGCCGTCGCGGCACTGTTGGCGGCCAGGAGGACATGATCGAAGACCTCGCGCTGACCATGGCCAGGGCCAAGGGCCTGGCATAACGACCGAATCAAACGTCCGCGCGGGGCAACGACGCTTCCACGCGGCCAAACGGATGGGAATTAAAAGCAATGGGTAACCTAAGCAAGCAACAGATCGAAGAGCTGGCGATCCATCTCGAAAACGCCGAGCTGGAAGCCTACGAAGTCACCAAGATCACCGACGACTTCCCCGACATGACCTACGAGGATGCGTTCGACATCCAGTGGGAGATCCGTCGCCGCAAGGAAGCCCGCGGCAACAAGATCGTCGGCATGAAGATGGGCCTGACCTCCTGGGCCAAGATGGCGCAGATGGGTGTCGAGCATCCCTGCTACGGCTTCCTTGCCGACTATTTCAGCGTGCCGGACGGCGGCGACATCCAGCATGACGCGCTGATCCACCCGAAGATCGAGGCGGAGCTGGCGTTCGTGCTGAAAGAAGA
>JABXIM010000048.1 GCA_013373085.1 Oceanospirillaceae bacterium
TCGGCTTCGGCTTCGGCTTCAGGTGCACTGTCAGTCTTGGCGCTTTCGGCTTCCGCTACTGGCTCGGCGGCCGCCGCCTGAGGCTGCTCGCTTTCATCTGCAGCAGTCACTTCCGTCTCCGCTGCAGCCTCAACCGCTTCAGAGGGCTGTGCCTCGGCAACTGCGGTCTCACCGGTCGCTTCCGCGGCGGCGGGCGCCTCTGTCTCTGCGCTTTTCCCGGCTTCGGTCTCGTCCGTCGATTCTGCAGCTGCAGGGCCCGCTGCTTCCTCATCGGCTGCAGGCTGAGCCTTAGCGTCCTCGGCTGTGGCATCGGCCTGAGCCTCGACCTCGGCGGTTTCAGCCTGTGTCGGCTCGGTGGTTTCGGCAGTGGGCGTTTCTGCTGCTGCAGGCGCCGCTTGTGCCTTTTCACCTGTCTCGACGACAGTCTCGTCGGTAGTCGAGGTATCCGCTGCGGCTTCGGTCGCCACTGCGGCGGCTTCCGGCGCCCGGGCGGACAGGGTGTCGCTTTCCTGTGGCTGTGCCGGTGCCGTCTCGGTCTCGACGCTTTCGACGACCGCTGCTGTTGCCGCAGTTGCTACGGTAGCTTCGCTGGCCGATTCCTGTTCCCGCTTCTCCCTGGACTTGCGCTTGGGCTTCTGCGGGGCCTCGGTCGCAGCGGCTTCCTCGCCGCTCTGCGCCGCTTCGATCGGCGTGCGTTCGGCTACGCGCTCGTTGCCGCGACGGCGGCGCCCGCGGCGACGGGCGCGGGTGTCGCTTTCGTCACTCGCAGTGCGTGCCTGGCGCTCCTGAGGCTGTTCCTGGCGCTCATCGTCTTTGCGCTCGTCGGCCTGGCGATCGCTGGTGGTTGTGCTGTCCACGTCGGTGCGGCTTTCGCTGGTCGCCTCCGCGCTGCGGGTCTCGGTGCGGCTTTCGTCGCCTTCGCCACGACGGCTGCGGCGGCGGCGGCGCTTCTTCGATGCCTCCTGCGACTCGTCGGCGGCTACGCTCTTGGCGCTGTCCTCGACGTTGCTCTGCGGCTCGATGGTGATGATTTCATCGGAGTCCTGCGGGCGGCGACGGCGGTCATTTTCGCGGCGACGACGCGGCGGCTTGCGGTCGCTGCTGCCATTGCTGCTACTGCGGCGGCGTGGACGTTCTTCCGACGCCTTGCTCTCTTCGGTGCTGGCCGGTGCGGGAGCCGCCTTGGGCGTCTCGGCTACCGGTGCGGGCTGAGGCGCGGGTTCCGCCGTGCCGAACAGTCCCTTGATCATGCCGATCAGTCGACCGCCGAACGAAACCGGTGTCGCGGGCGCGGGCGCGGGCGCGGGGACCGGGGCGGCCTTGGGCGGTGTCTGCGCCGCAGCGGGAGCCGGAGCCGCTGGGGCAGGTTCCTCTTCGGTCGGCGCTTCCGGAGCCGACGCCGGTGCTGGCGACGCAGGTGCGATACCCTGAACTGCAGCGGCTTCGCGCTTCACCTGAGTGCCGGTTGCGCCGGTGTATTCTTCCTGCTTCGGCGGCGGCTGCAGCGTATAGCTGGCGTCGTTGGTCGTCGCAACCGTGTGATCGTCGCGCAGGCGTACCACCTCGTAGTGCGGCGTTTCCATGTTCGGATTCGGTACGATCACCACGCGAACGCGGTGGCGCAGTTCGATCGCATGGACCTCGTGACGCTTTTCGTTCAGCAGGTAGGTGGCCGCGGTGACCGGCAGAATGGCGCGGATCTGGGCAGTGCGGTCCTTGGCCGATTCCTCTTCGATCAGGCGCAGGATCGACAGCGCCAGCGATTCGGTGTCGCGGATGGTGCCCTGGCCGTTGCAGCGCGGACAGACGGTGCCGCGGGATTCGGCCAGTGACGGACGCAGGCGCTGACGCGACATCTCCAGCAGACCGAAGCGCGAAATCCGGCCCATCTGGACGCGGGCGCGGTCGAGTTTCAGTGCATCGGCCAGCTTGTCCTCGACAGCGCGCTGGTTCTTGATCGGTGTCATGTCGATGAAGTCGATCACCACCAGACCGCCGATATCGCGCAGGCGCAACTGGCGCGCAATTTCCTCGGCTGCCTCGAGGTTGGTGTGCAGGGCCGTTTCCTCGATATCGCCGCCGCGGGTAGCGCGTGCCGAGTTGATGTCGATCGACACCAGGGCTTCCGTCGGATCGATGACGATTGAGCCGCCGGAGGGCAGGCTGACCTCGCGCTCGAACGCAGTCTCGATCTGGGTTTCGATCTGGTAACGGTTGAACAGCGGCGTCTGGTCGTTGTACAGCTTGACCTTGCTCTCGTAGCTCGGCATGACGTGACGCACGAACTGCTTGGCTTCCTCGTAGACGTTTTCGGCGTCTATCAGGACCTCGCCGATGTCGTTGCGCAGATAGTCGCGGACGGCACGGATCACGACGTTGCTTTCCTGGTAGATCAGGAAAGGCGCGTTGCGCTTGCCGCTGGCCTCGGTGATCGCTTCCCACATGGTGACCAGGTAGTTCAGGTCCCATTGCAGTTCTTCGCTGCTGCGGCCAACGCCGGCGGTGCGGATGATGATGCCCATCTTGTCCGGCACTTCCACGCCGGCCAGGGCTTCTTTCAGCTGCGAGCGCTCGTCACCCTCGATGCGGCGGGAAATACCGCCGGCGCGGGGGTTGTTCGGCATCAGTACCAGGTAGCGGCCGGCCAGGCTGATAAAGGTGGTCAGCGCCGCGCCCTTGTTGCCACGCTCTTCTTTCTCGACCTGAACGATGACTTCGGTGCCTTCTTTCAGCACGTCCTTGATGTTCGGGCGGCCGCCTTTTTCGGGCTGCTTGTAGAAGTATTCGCGGGATATTTCCTTCATCGGCAGGAAGCCGTGGCGTTCGGCGCCGTAATCGACGAAGGCGGCTTCGAGGCTGGGCTCTACGCGGGTGATCTTGCCCTTGTAGATGTTGGCTTTTTTCTGTTCGCGGCTGGCGGACTCGATATCCAGATCATACAGTCGCTGCCCGTCTACGAGCGCAACCCGCAACTCTTCTGGTTGAGTTGCGTTGATTAGCATTCTTTTCATTTGATTCGCATTCTACAGTGGGAATGCGCTTCTGGCCGCTGATCGAGCTGATGAATCTCGCGGTACGCGTGTCCGGTCTTCTGATGGCGTCAGTTTGACCGTGCCGGGTACCCGGCGGTGCTTTTCAAGGGGCACCGGCCTGGGTGTTCGCTCGTATCGTCGGTGAAGGAAACGCCAGCCAAAATTATTCTACGTTCTATGCTTGTGGCTGCCGCCAAGGGCAGGTTCTGGGCTGGTGTGCGTCTCCACCTGCAACCGGACCGTCTGGACCAGTGGCTGGAAGGTATTCCCGAAAAACGGTTGTCAATCACGGATGATTGCTGAATGCCGGCGCCGGGGGCTCGGGGCCCGCCACATCGCCCTGTCTTATCGCAATAAGTACCTGAGAGAGATACTTGGGGAGGGTCAGGCGGTTCGAGAAATTTGCTTTCGCTAGAGCCAACCGCACACGGCAGCGGTAGAATATAGCAGCTAACCCTATAGGCATCAATCAGAGCTCAGTATCCCATTAATATGTCGAATAAAATCGCGGCAGCGCCGGTTGGCGTTCAGCTGGTCGAAGTGACCGCTGACCAGGATGGTCAGCGCATCGATAACTTCCTTCGTACCGCCCTCAAGGGGGTCCCCAAAAGCCTGATATACCGTGTGCTGCGCAAGGGCGAGCTGCGCGTTAACAAGAAAAGGGTCAAGCCGGATTATCGGGTCCAGGCCGGTGACCAGGTGCGTATACCGCCGATCCGCGTCGCCGCGCCGCGGGAGCAGGTGCCGGTCGGGCGTGGACTCATCGAGGCGCTCGAGGCGGCGATCCTCTACGAGGACAAGGACCTGATCATCATCAACAAGCCCTCCGGGCTGGCGGTCCACGGTGGCAGTGGCGTGAGCCTGGGGCTGATCGAGGCGCTGCGACAGATGCGCCCGGATCAGCGCTTTCTTGAGCTGATCCACCGGCTCGACCGCGATACCTCAGGCTGCATCATGGTGGCGAAAAAGCGATCGCTGCTGCGTTACATGCACGAAGCGTTGCGTCAGAAAGGCCGTATCACCAAAATCTACCATGCGTTGGTCGTCGGGCGCTGGCCATCTCGCAAGCACAAGGTCGATGCTCCTCTGAGCAAGAATGAGCTCAAGTCCGGCGAGCGTGTGGTCAAGACCGACCCGATGGGCAAGCCGTCGCTAACGCAGTTCCGGGTGCTGCGCCGGTTCGGCTCGGTGGCGACCCTGGTCGAGGCGCAGCCGATTACCGGGCGCACCCATCAGATCCGGGTGCATGCCCAGTTTGCCGGCCACCCGATCATCGGGGATGACAAATACGGTATAGATGAGCAGAATCGCGAGATGAAGTCGCTCGGCTTTCGCCGACTGTTTCTTCATGCGGCGGAACTTAGATTGACGCTGCCCAACGGCGAGCACCTCAAGGTCGAGGCGCCGCTGGAGTCGCAACTCAGCGACGGGCTGACTAAGCTGGAAGCATCGGGCGGGGACAGAATGGAATTCCAGGTAGGAACTAATGATTGATGAAGTACTGAAAGATCAGGTGTTCAGGGCGGCGGATACGCTGCTGATGAGCGGTCAGTCTCCGTCCGCGGCAATGGTGGCCGAGCGGCTCGAGGTCGGTGTCGGCGCGGTCGACCCCTGTATGGCGTTGTGGTGGCAGTCGCTGTCGGGCCGCATCAGTTTTGCGCCGGTCGTCGAGACGGCGCCCGATGTGCCGATGCCGGATACGTTGTCGGGTGCCTTTCAGCGTATCTGGCAGCAGGCGGTGCAGGAGGCCACAGCGGCGCTGGCGCTGGAGAAGCGCCATGCCGAGTATGGCGCCGAGGCGGAGCGTCGGGTTTCGGAGGATGCGCTCAAGCAGTCGCACGATCACTACCTGGAGCTCGAGGCGCGCTTTCGTGAGCAGGGGCTCAAGCTCGAGAGGGCGATCAATGCCACCCGTACCGCGGAGGCGGAGGTTGCGCTGTTGAAGAACAATCTCGGTACCGAGGCGGCGCGTCTGGCAAAAGAGGAGGCGCGGCGCTCCCATGCGGAGCAGGAGCTCGAGCAACTGCGCAAGACCCACGAGGACACCAAGCGCGGTTTCGATCAGCGGGTCAAAGAGGAACAGAGACAGAACCTCGAAGCGCTCAGCAAGGCTGACGCCGACGTGCGTTTTCACCGTAGCTCGCTGGAGAAGCTGCGTGACGAGTTCGGCAAGAAGGAAGCGATGTTGTCCCGGGATATCACCGAGCTGCACTCCCAGGTGGCCAAGCGCGACAGTCGGCTGGAAACCCAGAAGAGCCACATACAGGGGCTGGAGGACGATCTGAAGCAGCTGCAGCAGGAGTCCACGGTGCAGTCCCGCGAGCTGGCCAAGGTCAATGCCGCACTGTTGTCGGAACAGAACCGTGCCAAGCGGCTGGAAGACCAGGTCAAGAAGCTCGAGGCTGATCTCAAGCAGCAGGCTCAGCGTCAGTTGAGCACTGCAAGTGAAGCGACGCGGCGTGAAAACGCGCTGAGGGTTCAGCTGCAGGCAAAGGAAGAGGAGCTGTTACGGGCCAACGCCAAGGTTATCAGTCTGGAGAAACGCCTGATTACCCAGGATGACGAACTCAAGAGGGTCAGCGCGCGACAGATGTAGCGCTTGGGCGCTGTCCGAATCTTATTCTATACTGTTATAAGCGCATGCTTTTTTATTGTATCGTGCGCGTTACAGTCAGGATCGGGAGCCGGAGCGGCCAATGAAACTCCAGCAATTGCGTTATATCTGCGAAGTCGCCAAGCACGATCTCAATGTCTCGGCGACGGCACAGAGTCTTTACACCTCTCAGCCGGGCATCAGCAAGCAGATTCGCTTGCTGGAAGATGAGCTCGGAGTAGAGGTGTTCGCCCGCAGCGGCAAGCACCTGACCCGGGTGACGACCGCCGGTGAAGCCATACTCAGCGTCGCCAACGAGATTCTGCAGAAGGTCGAAAGCATCAAGCAGGTGGCGCAGGAATTCAGCGATGAGCGCAAGGGCAGCCTGTCGGTGGCGACCACCCACACCCAGGCCCGTTATGCGTTGCCCTGGACCATTTCCCAGTTCATCAAGAGCTACCCGGACGTGTCCCTGCACATGCATCAGGGTACGCCGATGCAGATTTCGGAAATGGCGGCGGACGGGACCGTCGACTTCGCCATCGCCACCGAGGCCATGGCCCACTTCAGTGATCTGATCATGATGCCGTGCTATCGCTGGAATCGCTCGGTGGTGGTGCCGAAGGATCATCCGTTGTGCCAGGTCTCCAAGCTGACGCTCAAGGATGTCGCTGCCTATCCGATTGTCACCTACGTATTTGGCTTCACCGGACGTTCCAAGCTCGACGACGCCTTCCGTCGCGAAGGGCTCGATCCCAAGGTGATCTTCACCGCGGTCGATTCGGATGTCATCAAAACCTACGTGCGTCTCAAGCTCGGGGTCGGCATCATTGCCACCATGGCGTACGAACCGGATATCGATACCGACCTCGTCGCGCTCGACGCGAGCCACCTGTTTGAGGCCAGTACCACCCGCATCGGTTTTCGAAAGGGCACCTTTCTGCGCGGTTACATGTATTACTTCATCCAGAAATTCGCGCCGCACCTGACCGAAGACGTGGTCCGGCGCGTCCAGGATTGCAGCAACCGTTCCGAAGTCGACGAAATTTTTGCCGACCAGGTGCTGCCGTTTATGTAGCGGCTTGGCCTGTTCCGGGAATCGCGCGCCAGTCGGGATTTGTCTGCGGCTCTTTGCTTGGGTCGAGACTTTTGGCACCCTGTAAATTCCTGTAATTGTCGCGAGGAACCCTGGATGGAACTGGCCTGCCTGGACCTGGAAGGAGTGCTGATACCCGAAATCTGGATCGCATTTGCCGAGGAAACCGGTATCGATGCGCTGAAGGCGACGACCCGCGATATCCCGGACTACGACGTACTGATGAAGCAGCGGCTGCGTATCCTCGACGAGCATGGTCTTACCCTGCCTCAGATCCAGAATACCATTAGCCGGCTGCGGCCTCTGGACGGTGCCGCCGAGTTCCTGGATTGGTTGCGTGAGCGTTTTCAGGTCGTGATCCTGTCCGACACCTTTTATGAATTCGCCGCTCCTCTGATGAAGCAGCTGGGTTTCCCGACCCTCCTATGTCATCGTCTCGAGGCTGACGAACAGGGTCGGATAGTGGACTACCGGTTACGTCAGCGCGATCCCAAGCGCCAGTCCGTGCGCGCTTTTCAGCTGCTCAATTACCGCATTATCGCTGCTGGCGACTCCTACAACGATACCACCATGCTGGCGCAGGCCGAGGCCGGCATACTGTTCCATGCGCCTCAGAACGTGATCGACGAGTTCCCGCAGTTTCCCGCGGTGCATACTTACCAGGAACTGAAGGGGGCTTTTATCGAGGCCAGCGAACGGGATCTGAGTCTCTAGCCGACAAAATACTCGGGAATTTTTGGAAGAGGTGCGACAGTGTTGTCCGAGCTGCTAAGCTTTGAACTGTGTTCCGCTGTTGTTACCGAATTGGTACAGGCAGAACGCGTCTGTCGGGAGAGAGAGCAGTACTCCGGCACTGAATCCTGCGTGCTATTCGGCAACAGGGATGGGCCCTGCGTCACGGAGGATTGACTGGCCACCTGCTGGAGGTGGTCGTTACAACTGCTCTGCGTGATGGCAAAGGAGTGTGCCCATCATCCGCTGTATTCCCATCGGTTGGGATGGCGGCGGCAGGGCGGGGGATAACGCAATGCCCAACCTAATCGCACTTGCTCTGTTTCTTTTAGCCTGCTCTATCTCGGTTTTCAACGCGGTTGCGGCTCCGCCACCTCACCCTGGTGGTCCCGTCCACAGTTCCCCGCCTCCCCGATACGCGCCGGATCGCGTGCTGGTCAAGTTCAAGCCTGGTTCCTCGCGGTCAGAAATCGCTGTACTGGCCAGTCAGTCCGGTGACCGGCTGCTGAGAACGATCCCGGGTATCGATGTGCAAGTGCTGCAGGTACCGGCCGGAGCTGTCGAGGCGCGCATCGCCCTCTACCGGCGTAATCCCAATGTGCTTTATGCCGAGCCGGATTTTTACCGCATCCTGATTGAACCCAACGAGGGTACCGATCCACCGCCGCCCACCGGCACCGGTAACGATCATTTTTCCGAACAGTGGGCGCTCAACAATACCGGCCAGCTCCACGCAATTCCGGATCCAAATCTGGGTGTTGTTGAAGTCTCGGGCTCACCTGATGCGGATGTCGACGGCCCGGAGGGCTGGGATATTTCCACCGGAAGCTCCGCGGTGAAAATTGCGGTTCTCGATACCGGCATTGATTGTCGGAACGGGGGGAATCCCGGGGGGAGTCTCGAGTTCGCGAATGGCAAATGCATTGAGCAGGTCAACTTTGTCTCAGATTACACGGCCACTGTACTCGATAATCTCGGTCATGGAACGCATGTGGCGGGGATTGCAGCAGCCGCGACAAACAATGGTATCGGTGTTGCCGGCGTCGGCTGGAACAGCTCGGTTGGCAATCTCAAAACCTGTTTTTCATACCAGTATTACCCATACCCGGATCTTGAGCCGGAGTGTGGCTGTTATGTGTATGTTGGCGTTTGCCCTGTCTCGGCTTCGGCGGAGGCGCTGCTCTATGCTGCCAGCCATGACTATCATGTCGCCAATATGAGCTATGCCAGTGACGAGATGAGCCCCGACGGGGATCCAGTCAGCTACGGTGGTTTTTCGCAGACTGAAGCGGACGCCGCCAGTGCGGCGTGGGCCTCGGGCATGGTCCTCGTGGCGGCGGCCGGTAATGAGGGAACCAATACGCAGCTATATCCGGCCGCCTATCCTGAGGTGATCGCGGTGGCGGCGACCGATCATGATGACAATATCCCCGACTTTTCCAGCTTTGGCAGCAACTGGGTATCGTTGATGGCCCCGGGTGAGAATATCATTTCCACCGTGCCCAATGAGTCCTGTGTTTTCTATGCATGGCTTCTCGGGCTCGATTTCGATCCGGACAGCGACGCCTGCCTGGACTGGTACTCGGGCACCTCGATGGCGAGTCCTCATGTTGCCGGGGCCGCTGCCGTGGTCTGGGCCCATTTTTACGCCAGCAGTCTGGCTGACCCCAGCACCTGTTTCGATGGCGGTGTGCCTTGTAATGAGGCCGTTCGCGCGCATCTTGAAAATGGCGCGGAAACGACAGGGGCTCTGGGACAGAATATGCTGGCGTGGTCAATGAATGGTCGGCTGAGCCTTGTCGGTGCACTGACCAGTAGCGGGACGCCGGTTGCCCCGCTGATGGCTCCCAGCGACTTCAGTGCGACTTCCGGTGACCAGGGCGGCAACGGGGTGGCATTGCTGAGCTGGAGTTACGATGGCAGTGAAGATCCTCAGGGCGGCTTCGATGTCAGGCGCGATACCTTGCACCCGAAAAATGGCAAGGTGGTTTCCACAACCGATATCGCGGTTGCTGGAAGCGCCCGGGATTTAACCGACGATCCTGACGCCGGCAATTACTGTTACAGTATTCGCTCAGTGGGGATCGATGGTCTGTACTCGGAATGGACAGACTGCCTGAACGTTTCCGTTTCGGATAGTGGTAGTTCCGGCGGAGGTAACACCGGTGGCGGCCGGGGAGGCAAACCCAGCAAATAGCGGCTGAATGGGTCCAATAACGCAAGCGCCGGCTCTTAATCGCCGGCGTTTGCGTTACAGGTCGCCTCGAGCGTTTTCAGCAGATTGTTGACCTTGCTGTAGGTTTCCTCGTATTCCTGTTCGGTAACCGAGTCCGCGACGATGCCACCCCCGGCCCAGCAGTATATGCGGCCCTGCTCGCAGAGCAGGGTGCGGATGGTGATGCTGGTGTCCATGCGTCCGCACAGGCTGATATAGCCGATCGAACCGCAGTAGATGTTGCGCCGCTGCGGCTCCAGTTCGTCGATGATCTCCATCGCGCGGATCTTGGGGGCGCCGGTGATGGAGCCGCCGGGGAAGCAGCTGGCCAGCAGATCCAGGGGGTGCTGGCCCGGGGCCAGAGAACCGGTGACGGTGGTCACCAGATGATGCACGTTGGCGTAGCTCTCGACAGCGAACAGGCGCGGCACCTTTACCGTGCCGAAGGTGCAGACCTTGCCGAGATCGTTGCGCAGCAGGTCGACGATCATCAGGTTTTCCGCCCGGTCCTTGATGGATTCGCGCAGTTCCTGCTTCAGGTGCGCGTCTTCGGTGGCGTCGGCGCTGCGCGGTCTTGTGCCCTTGATCGGTTTGGTGGTGACCTGGTGGCCGTCGCTGCCGAGGAACTGCTCGGGCGACAGTGACAGGACCGTACCATCCTCGCTTTCGAGGTAAGCCGAGTAGGGGGTCGGTGCCGCTTCACGCAGACGCCGGTAGGCCTGCCAGGGGTCGCCTTCGTACTGCGAGCTGAAACGCTGGGTAAAGTTGACCTGGTAGCAGTCGCCGGCGTGGATGTAGTCGTCGATACGGGCCAGAGCGCGGTTGTACTGCTCGCGGCTGAGATCGTTGCCAAAGGGTGCCCGCAGGCGGAACGGCAGGGCGTTGTCGGCGGGGCGTCCGGTGTTCAGCCTTTCCTTGATATCTGCCAGTTGCTGCGGCGCCACGCTGTCGAGCGCGACGAGTTCGGCGCGTGCCTTCTGATGATCAACGACCAGGGCCCAGGCATAGAAACCCACCCGCATTTCGGGAAATTCGATGTCGTCCACCGCCCTGTCGGGCAGTTGCTCCAGGGCGCGCCCGAGATCGTAGCCGAAATGGCCGATCAGGCCGCCGCAAAAGGGCAGGTCTGGGTCTGTGGGTGGTGCCGGATACTCGGCAAGCAGGCGTTTGAGCGCATCGAAAGGCGCCTCGTCCAGCAGGGTGCGGTTGCCATCCCGTTCCAGGTACAGGGCGCCGCGGTCATAACGCACGACGAATTCAGGCGCCGCTGCAAGGATATCGTAGCGGCCGTAACGACTGAGCGGTCGTCCGCTGTCCAGCCAGACGGCGTCGCCGAGGGTGCGAATGCGTTCGAAGTAGTGGCCGCTGTCTTCGCGGTATTCGAGGGCTGTGCGGCTGATCAAGGGTCGTGGCCTGCCTGCGTTAAAAGGCGCAATTCTAACCGCCGTACGGCGTTAATGCACGTCTGTACAGGTCTTATGCAATGTCGGCTTTAGCGGTGCTGTTGATATAATGGCGTAACTGTCGACACTCTGCCGGAACAGGGTCCGAGGGGAAGTGTCGACAATGTTGGCCGTACAGCGACTTATTCCCACAGGATGGAACATGCATCACCCGTTCAAGGTTGAAACCCACCGGCTCAATCTGCCGGACCAGCAACTGGTATATCGTCTTTACCGCAACCCCGATATTGCCGGCGGTCGGCGTCTGGTGCTGCTGCACGGCGCCGGTGTCGCCGGCGTCGATACCTGGCACATGCTGATCGCCAGCCTCGATCAGTGGAGTGAAATTCTGGTGCCGGATCAGCGTGGCATGGGCGAGACCCGCTCTCCCGACGGGCGCGAACATCCGTTCAGTGCCGTTGAACTGGTGGCGGACCTGAATACGCTGCTGGATCAGCTGGGCTGGTGGCAGTTCGATCTTGGCGGCTACTCGATGGGGGGGCTGGTGGCGATGCTGTTCAAGCAGCAACACCCGGACCGGGTGCAGAAGCAGTTCCTGCTCGAGTCGGCGATACTGGATCGGCCCGATTGGCACGGAACGGTCGAGTTGCGAAAACGCTATTCGCAAGCCGCCGAGCACCTTCGCGGCAGCGATGCCGAGCGGGGCATCTACCAGTTTCTCGACGCCATATCGCCGGCGCGCAATATCAAGCCCGAGTCCGAGAAGCTCATGGTTTCCCGACTCGCGGCGCGGGCCCAGGGATTCGCCAATGCCCTCGATGCGGTGACGCGGGCCATCAACAGCCTTGACCGTGAATCCATGGTCGCTGCCCAGGGAGATGTCAGCAGCTTCATTGGCGGTCGCAGCGTCGAACCAATGCACCAGTACCATCGTGGACTGGCCGAGCGCCTGCCCAACTGGCACTACTTCCTGGTGGCCGGTACCGATCACTCGCTGCCGTTTCAGAAGCCGCGCCAGATTGCCCGCACCATGAACGCCGAACTGCAGCGCTATCTTGGGACTTGTTCATAGCTTCCCTGGCCTAGCGAACCGGCTTTCCGAAGCCCTCCCCGAGTATTTGTCTGATGACGGCGTCGATGTGCCTGAGTGTATCGACGTTTGTCGAATGTTGACACTTTTTCAAGTTTATCCTGTTGACGGTCATTTTTTACGGCGTTAAGGTTTAAAAAATTAAAGATTGTCGACAGTCTGCAATCGGCTGAGCCCATTATGAATGATAAAACGATAGTCAGACCGCTACAGATGGAAACCCGCACCCTGGCGGACCGTGTCTGTGAAGAGATCGTCACCGCGATCGTCAAAGGCGAGTTGCCACCGGGACACAAGATCAGCGAGCCGGAACTGGCGCGCACCTATGGCATCAGCCGGGGCCCGCTGCGGGAGGCGATCCGCCGTCTGGAAGCGTTGCGACTGATCGAACGCAAGCCGCATGTCGGAGCGCGGGTCGTCAAGCTGACCGCAGCGGAGCTGGTCGAGATTTACCGTGTGCGGGAGGCGCTCGAAGGCATGGCCTGTCGTCTCGCGGCCGAATGCATGACCGATGACGAAATCGGTGAGCTTCGGGCGCTGCTCGACAAGCACGAGCAGGGAGTGGAAGAGCTAGAAGGGCGCGCTTATTTTCAAAAAGAGGGCGATCTGGATTTCCACTACCGCATCGTCCAGGGCAGCAAGAACGCCAAGCTGCTGGAGATTCTAGGCAGCGACCTCTATCACCTGGTGCGGATGTATCGCTATCAATTCAGCGTCTCCAGTTCCCGACCCAAGCGGGCCCTGAAGGAGCACCGCCAGATTGTCGACGCCATCGACGCCCGGGACCCGGAGCTGGCGGAAATGCTGATGCGCCGCCATATCAGTGCGGCACGACGCAACATCGAAGACAAGTTGGATACGCTGAGCCAGGTCCTTGGCGAAAAGCGTGGCTGATGCGTTAACACACACTCAAACAACAAGCTGGGCACCCTGAACCAGAAGCTGGGAGAAAAACATGGCTGAGAAACTGACCGCTGGCGGGCGCTTCCGCAAGGCGCTGGCTGAGAACAATCCATTGCAGATCGTGGGTACCGTAAACGCCTATCATGCAATGATGGCGAGCCGCGTCGGCCACCAGGCCATCTACCTTTCCGGTGGCGGTGTCGCGAATGCCTCCTACGGGCTTCCGGATCTGGGTATGACCTCGATGAACGACGTGCTCGAGGACGTACGTCGTATCACCAGCGCCGTGGAAACTCCGCTGCTGGTCGACATCGATACGGGCTGGGGCGGCGCGTTCAACATTGCGCGCACCGTTAAGGAAATGATCAAGGGTGGCGCGGCAGCAGTGCATCTCGAAGATCAGGTGGCGCAGAAGCGCTGCGGTCATCGTCCGAATAAGGAAATCGTGTCGCTCGAGGAGATGGTCGACCGCGTCAAGGCGGCTGCCGACGCCAAGACCGATGACGACTTCTTCATTATTGCCCGCACCGATGCTTTTCAGCAGGAAGGGCTGAACGCTGCGGTCGAACGGGCCCAGGCCTGTCTCGAGGCCGGTGCCGACGGCATTTTCGCCGAAGCCGTGCACACCCTCGAAGACTACCGTGCCTTCGCCGACGGTATCGGTGGCGCGCATCTGCTGGCGAACATCACCGAGTTCGGTGCCACGCCGCTGTTCAACAAGCGGGAGCTGGCCGAGCACGGCGCCACCATGGTGCTTTATCCGCTGTCGGCCTTCCGTGCCGCCAACCAGGCCGCGCTCAACGTATTCGAACACATTCTTGCCGATGGCGACCAGAAAGCCGTTGTCGACACCATGCAAACCCGCATGGAGCTGTACGATTTCCTCAACTATCACGACTTCGAGCAGAAGCTCGATGCGCTATTCGCGCAAGGCAAGAACAAATAGACAAAAGCTGAAAGTTGGATGCTTCGAGCGAAAAGCTCGCAGATATAACGCATAACGGCTGGCCCAGAAGGCCGGCCTCCAATAAAAAGGAGAGACAGGATGGCTGAAGCTAAGCAACTCGGCGGCGCGGGTCTCCGCGGCCAGTCTGCCGGCGAAACCGCGCTCTGCACCGTGGGTAAGACCGGTGCCGGCCTCACCTATCGCGGCTACGACATTGCGGAATTGGCCGACAAGGCGCAGTTCGAGGAAGTGGCCTACCTGCTGCTGTACGGCAAGCTGCCCAATCGTGGCGAGCTGGACACTTACATTGCCCGCCTGAAATCCATGCGCAGCCTGCCGCAGGCACTGAAAACCGTGCTGGAGCAGATTCCGGCCGACGCCCACCCGATGGACGTGATGCGTACCGGTTGCTCGATGCTCGGCAACCTCGAAACGGAACTCGATTTCGCCGAACAGCACGACAAGATCGATCGCATGCTGGCGCTGTTCCCGTCGATCATCTGCTACTGGTATCGCTTCAGCCACGACGGCGTGCGCATCGATACCGAAGCACAGGATGTCGACTCGATCGGCGGCCACTTCCTGGCGCTGTTGCGCGGCGAGAAGCCGAGCGAGCTGCACGAGCGCGTCATGAACGTCTCGCTGATCCTCTACGCGGAGCACGAGTTCAACGCCTCGACCTTCGCGGCGCGCGTCTGCGCCTCCACGCTGTCCGATATCCATTCGGCCGTCACTGCCGCGATCGGTACGCTGCGCGGGCCGCTGCACGGCGGTGCCAACGAGGCGGCGATGGAAATGATCGAACACTGGACATCGGCGGACGAGGCCGAGCGGGAAATCCTCGGCAAGCTCGAGCGCAAGGAAAAGATCATGGGCTTCGGTCACGCCATCTACCGTGAATCCGACCCGCGCAACGCGCTGATCAAGAAGTGGTCGAAGCAGCTGGCCGAAGAGGTTGGTGACGAGGTTCTGTACCCGGTATCGGAACGCTGTGAAGAAGTGATGTGGCGCGAGAAGAAGCTGTTCTGCAACGCCGACTTCTTCCATGCCTCCGCATACCATTTCATGGGTATCCCGACCAAGTTGTTCACGCCGATCTTCGTCTGTTCACGTGTCAGCGGCTGGACCGCGCACGTCATGGAACAGCGGGCCAACAACCGCATTATTCGTCCGAGTGCCGACTACACCGGCCCCGAGCATGCGGACTGGATTCCGATCGAACAGCGCCCGTAACGGCGTTGGGGCGATCACGCCGTGGTCGCCCCAATAATGCCTGACCACTCTGGGGAAGTGAGCGTTCCGGCCCGACATCCGGCCTGAACCCGCATACCCATCCAAGAACCCAATCGATGGATTCCGGCACTATGAATACCAAATACCGTAAATCCCTGCCGGGGACCGACCTGGATTATTTCGACACCCGCGCCGCCGTCGATGCGATCCAGCCCGGCGCATACGACAAACTGCCCTATACCTCGCGTGTGCTGGCCGAAAACCTGGTGCGTCGTTGCGAACCGGAGACCCTGACCGATTCGCTCAAGCAGCTCATCGAGCGCAAGCGCGACCTGGATTTTCCCTGGTACCCGGCGCGCGTGGTCTGCCACGACATCCTCGGCCAGACCGCGCTGGTGGACCTTGCCGGTCTGCGTGACGCCATTGCCGAAAAGGGCGGTGATCCGTCCAAGGTCAACCCGGTGGTACCGACCCAGCTGATCGTCGACCACTCGCTGGCCGTGGAGGCAGCGGGCTTCGACCCGGATGCCTTCGAGAAGAACCGTGCAATCGAAGATCGTCGCAACGAAGACCGTTTCCACTTCATCGAGTGGACCAAGACCGCGTTCAAGAATGTCGACGTGATTCCGGCCGGCAACGGCATCATGCACCAGATCAACCTGGAGAAGATGTCGCCGGTGATCCAGGCGCGCGAAGGCGTGGCCTTCCCGGATACCTGTGTCGGTACCGACTCACACACTCCGCACGTCGACGCGCTGGGCGTCATCGCCATCGGCGTTGGCGGCCTCGAAGCCGAAACCGTGATGCTGGGCCATCCGTCCATGATGCGACTGCCGGATATCGTCGGCGTCAAGCTGACCGGCAAGCGTCAGCCGGGCATCACCGCCACCGACATCGTGCTGGCACTGACGGAGTTCCTGCGCCAGGAGCGCGTGGTGGGCGCCTATGTCGAATTTTTCGGCGAGGGTGCCGACAGCCTCACCATCGGCGACCGTGCCACCATTTCCAACATGTGCCCGGAATACGGCGCCACGGCCTCGATGTTCTACATCGACGATCAGACCATCGACTATCTCAAGCTCACCGGACGCGAGCCGGAGCAGGTTGCGCTGGTCGAGCAGTACGCCAGGGAAACCGGCCTCTGGGGCAGCGCGCTGGAAGGCGCCGAATACGAACGCGTACTGGAATTCGACCTGTCGACCGTAGTGCGCAACATGGCCGGCCCCTCCAACCCGCACCGTCGTCTGCCGACCTCCGCGCTGCACGAGCGTGGCATCGCCGACGAGGACAAGCTGGCGGCCGCCCGTGCCGAGGAGGCCGAAGGCCTGCTGCCGGATGGTGCCGTGATCATTGCCGCCATCACCAGCTGCACCAACACCTCCAACCCGCGCAACGTGGTCGCTGCCGGTCTCCTGGCCAAGAAGGCCAACGCGCTCGGCCTCGTCCGCAAGCCCTGGGTCAAGTCCTCGTTCGCGCCGGGCTCCAAGGTCGCCAGGCTGTACCTGGAGGAAGCCGGCCTGCTGCCGGAGCTGGAGAAGCTCGGCTTCGGGATCGTCGCCTACGCCTGCACCACCTGCAACGGCATGTCCGGTGCGCTGGATCCGAAGATCCAGCAGGAGATCATCGACCGCGACCTCTATGCCACCGCCGTGCTGTCGGGCAACCGCAACTTCGACGGCCGCATCCACCCGTACGCCAAGCAGGCGTTCCTGGCTTCGCCGCCGCTGGTGGTCGCTTACGCCATCGCCGGTACCGTGCGCTTCGACATCGAGCAGGATGCGCTGGGCACGGACAAGAACGGCAATCCGGTCACGTTGAAGGATCTGTGGCCGTCGGACGAGGAAATCGACGCCATCGTCGCGTCGTCCGTGAAGCCGGAGCAGTTCAAACAGGTCTACATTCCGATGTTCGATCTGGGCGAAGTCGAAGCGGCCAAGAGCCCGCTATACGACTGGCGTCCCATGTCCACCTACATCCGCCGTCCCCCGTATTGGGAAGGTGCGCTGGCCGGTGAGCGTACGCTCACGGACATGCGTCCGCTGGCGGTGCTGGGTGACAACATCACCACCGACCACCTGTCGCCGTCCAACGCCATCCTGGCAAGCTCGGCAGCCGGAGAATACCTGGCCAAGATGGGCCTGCCGGAGGAGGACTTCAACTCCTACGCGACTCACCGTGGTGACCACCTGACCGCGCAGCGCGCGACTTTCGCCAACCCGAAACTGCTCAACGAGATGGTGCGGGACGAGAGCGGCGAGGTGAAACAGGGATCGCTGGCGCGGATCGAGCCGGAAGGCGAGGTGGCGCGCATGTGGGAAGCCATCGAAACCTACATGAACCGCAAGCAGCCGCTGATCATCGTTGCTGGCGCCGACTACGGCCAGGGCTCGTCCCGTGACTGGGCGGCCAAGGGGGTGCGCCTGGCGGGCGTCGAGGTGATTGTCGCCGAGGGCTTCGAGCGTATCCACCGTACCAATCTGGTGGGCATGGGTGTACTGCCGGTCGAGTTCAAGCCGGGTACCACACGCCTGACGCTGGAGCTGGATGGCACCGAGACCTATACCGTCAAGGGTGAGATCTCCCCGCGTTGCGACCTGACGCTGGTCGTCACTCGCCGCAACGGTAACGTAGTCGAGGTGCCGGTGACCTGCCGCCTCGACACCGCTGCCGAGGTCAATGTCTACAAGGCCGGTGGCGTGTTGCAGCGCTTTGCCAGGGACTTCCTGGAAACGGAAACCGCGGCCTGATATCGCTATTGTTTGGTACGCGTTTGTAGGGTGCCGGTGAGCTTGGGAACCGCACCGGTGATACCGGTGCGCTTCGCTCAGCAGCACCCTTCCTAACCTGAAAGCGGGTGCCCCGGCGCCCGCTTTTTTCGGGAGTTAATCAAATGTCTCACATACCCCAGATCAAGGTTCCCGCCACCTATATCCGTGGCGGTACCAGTAAAGGTGTGTTCTTTCGTCTGCAGGATCTGCCGGAGGCCTGCCAGGTGCCGGGTGAGGCCCGTGACAATCTACTGATGCGGGTGATCGGAAGCCCTGACCCCTACGGTCAGCAGATCGACGGCATGGGCGGTGCGACGTCATCCACGTCCAAGACCGTGATTCTGGCGAAAAGCGATCAGCCGGATCACGATGTCGACTACCTGTTCGGACAGGTCGCCATCAACAAGGCGTTCGTCGACTGGTCCGGCAACTGCGGCAACCTGACCGCCGCTGTCGGGGCTTTCGCCATCGCCTCGGGGCTGATCGATGCCGAACGCGTCCCCGAGAACGGGACCTGCACCGTGCGCATCTGGCAGAAGAATATCCGCAAGACCATCATTGCTCATGTGCCGATCACCAATGGCGAGGTGCAGGAGACAGGCGACTTCGAGCTGGATGGCGTGACCTTTCCGGCGGCCGAAGTGGTCATCGAGTTCATGGATCCGGCCGATGGCGAAGGCTCCATGTTCCCCACCGGCAACCTGGTGGACGATCTTGAAGTGCCGGGGATCGGGACCTTCAAGGCGACCATGATCAACGCCGGTATCCCGACGATATTCGTCAATGCCGCCGATATCGGTTACACCGGCACCGAGCTGCAGAAAGACATCAACTCCGACGCCGACGCGCTGGCACGCTTCGAGACCATGCGCGCCTATGGCGCCGTCAGGATGGGTCTGATCTCCGATATCTCCGAAGCCGCGGCCCGCCAGCACACGCCGAAGATCGCCTTCGTCGCCCCGGCCACCGATTACACCGCGTCCAGCGGTAAGTCCGTTGGTGCCGCTGAGATCGACTGCTGCGTGCGGGCGCTGTCCATGGGCAAGCTGCATCACGCCATGATGGGGACCGCGTCGGTGGCCATCGCCACGGCTGCGGCTGTGCCGGGCACCCTGGTCAACCTTGCTGCGGGCGGTGGCCAGCGCGATGCTGTGACCTTCGGCCATCCGTCCGGCACGCTGCGTGTCGGCGCCGCCGCGGAAATCGTCAATGGCGAGTGGACCGCGACCAAGGCGGTGATGAGCCGAAGCGCCCGCGTGCTGATGGAAGGCTGGGTGCGCGTGCCCGGTGATAGCTTCTAGCCGCTATCCTTTAATTTAAAGGTTCATCGCGCTTTAGCGGGAAAAACGTCATTCGTAGGATGGGTGGAGCGATGCCTCGGCACGGCGGATCCGTCACTGATGCGGCCAGGGCGTCGTGCAACCCA
>JABXIM010000199.1 GCA_013373085.1 Oceanospirillaceae bacterium
GCCCCGCCGCGACGATGTCTTCAGTTTTATCGCGCGAACCCGTAGCGTTCGCGGTATTGGGCGAAATCGCGGGCGATCTGCGCCTCGCTCAGGCCGAACTGCGCCAGGCTGTAGTGGTGCGGCGCGCGCTTCTCGCGCGGGTTGGCGGCGCGCCAGCGAGCGATCGCCGCGAGCGCCCCGTCGGTCAGCGGCGTGCCGAGAAAGGCGTAGACCTTCTCCAGTACCCGCATCGGGTCGCCCACCGTTTCCTCGAAGGCGATATCGAGGAAGACGTCGGGCGAAGCCCCGTCACGCACCGCCAGGCAGTGTGCCAGGCCCCGTGCCATCTTGAGGCTCCACTGTTCGCCCGCCGCTTCGGCGCGGCAGCTGTCACTGGTCAGCCGGCGCAGGGTATGCACGAAGCTCGCCAGCGACGGGATCGTCTGCAGCGGGTCGCGGTGCGTCTGGATCACCCTGGCGTCCGGGAACACCTTCAGCAGCACCTCGAGGTGGTGGATATGGTGCGGAGATTTCAGCACCCAGCGCTCGGCTTCGATGCCGCGCTGGCGCTTCTGCCACTGCAGGAACTGCAGCAGTTGCTTCAGATAGCGGTAGCCGCCGGTCTGGTCCTGCGACTCGACCCAGGCGCCGAAGCCCGGCACGTTGGCCGAGGCCAGCGGGTTGGTACTGTAGAACGACTGCTCCAGCAGCGTGATCTCCTCGTCCGCTGCCTCGGCCTCCAACGGGTGGATCGATGCCAGCTCCGGCACGGCCGCCAGCATCCCCGCCACTTCGGCGCGGGTGGTATCGATGCGCGGATCCGCCGGGTCTGCGAAGTCCAGTTCCTCGAACGGCACCGGGAAACGGGTCTCCCAGAAGGCAGCGGAATGGAAGCGCGGATCGGCCGCCAGCAATCGCTGCAGCAGCGTTGTGCCGGTGCGCGGCAGGCCGAGGATAAAGACCGGGGCCCCGATGCGCTCGTCGAGGATCTCCGGATGACGCTTGAGGTAGGCCTCGAAGCGCAGTCGGGTACGCAGGATGTCGACGATACGCTGACGATGGACGGCGCGGCCGGCCGTGGTCAGCCCGGCCTCCGTATCCAGCGACTGCAGCAGCTGCGCCAGCGCCTCGCGGAAGGGCCAGTCGCCGAAGTCGGCAAGTCCAGTGGCGGCTTCAGCCTCGGCGATCAGGTCGTTTGGATCGAGACTTACAATACTGTCTTTCATGCCGAATGCCCCTCAGGCGACCGCGGTCGCAAGCTGTTCGCGTTTCACCACCCGGGTGTGGGGATGTACCTGTTCCGCGGCCCCGACCCAGCGGAAGCAAAGCGTGCCGTCCCGGTGACCGGCGGTCTCGAGCCAGTTTTCCAGGCCCGGATCACGATGGGACAGCACCAGGGTCACGCCGCCATCGTCGCGGTAACGGGCGTTGTGCTTGTTGATGCAGATGCGGTGATAGCGGTAGTCGAGCGATTCCAGCCAGTAGTTGTTGACCTGAAGGTTCCAGGTTTCGCAGTCCGGGATACGATCGAGTTCGATCAGCAACACCTCGTCGTCGGCGAGGTTCCAGTAGCTGTGGTAGTAGAAGATGTTGGGATCGCCGCCGACCGACTGGCACAGCGCCTGGTCCGCCGGCGGCAGCAGGTTCCGCTGCGGCAGATAGCTCTGCGCCCAGTCGGCGAACAGCCGCGCCGTGCCCTCGACGAAATCGGCGGCGCGCTGCAGGCCGGTCCCGATAGACGCCGGATCCGTCTCCGGCGCCAGGACGTCTCGACCGATACGCTCGATGCTCAGTTCCGCCGCGACTTCCAGGCTGCGGTCGTGGAAGGTCTGGCGCACCACCAGCGCGTTGGTGTCGGCGTCCATCGGCAACCAGTTGCCCGATTGCGGCTGGGCGCTGACGACGATTTCGAAGTTGCCGTCGGCATCGAGGAGCAGATCGCCGGCATCGACAAAGCCGGTCTCGATCATCTTGCCGTCGCTCTCGTAGCCGCCCTTCTGGGTACGCAGGCTGAAGTAGTGCACGCTGTTGCGCCGGCCGCGGATGCGGTATTCGGCAGCACCGTTTAATCGGGCGTAGAGGTAGAGGTTGTCCGGGTTGTCGGCACCGATCTTGCCGGTCTCGTGCGAGGGCTTGATGAATCCGGGAAAATCGGGGTCGGCGAACTCCAGGTGCATTTCCAGGCCAATGCGCAGCAGCCGGCTCAGGTAGCGAAAGCCCTCGGCGCGGGTGGCCGGATCGGCCGGCGCCTCTTCGCGCAGGATCTGATCGCCGGCGTTCCTCAGGGTGTCGCAGAAGCGGTGCCAGAGTTCGCCCGAAACCAGGGCGGATTCCATTTCGTCTCGATTCATGGGGTGTCCTTATTATCGTTATTCGTTGGTGCCATCGGTGCGGCATTTATCTGTGGGAGTGGCACACCCAAAAGGGCACTTCCCTCGCCACGACTCAAGGTGGCAGCGGGTTCTTTCGCGGCGGGGCGTCGCTCCCACAAGGGGCGCCACTCCCACAGGCGCCACTCCCACTGCTACTCCACCACGGCGCCGGAGGCCTGCACCGGCGCGCCGAGAAACTCGCGGTGGGACGGCGGCTGGCGGCCGTCGATATCGGTCACGCCATACGCCTGGGCCAGCTCGGCACCGACGCAGACCTGGCCCGAGCGATCCATCAGTTCGGGATCCCGTGCCAGTGCCGCGATCACCCGGCCTGTAAACTCCGGTGACTCGGCCGCTGCCACGATATGGGCGTACTTGTCGGGCTCGGCCTCGATCACGCCGCGGGTGCGTTCAGTCATCACCATGCCCATCCAGAGCGACAGCACCGCGACGTTGTAGGGGCGCAGATCGTGCGCCATATCCATCGCGAATTTGTCCACCGCAGCCTTGCCGGCGCCATAGGCCGGACCGTGCATGTAGCAGCGGGCGCCGAACGACGAGGTGTTGACGATCAGTCCGCCGTGCTGCGCCGCCATCAGCGGCGCCGCATAGTAGCTGGCGACATAAGTCGAGCGCATGCCGACGTCGAGGATATCGAGCATCGACAGCGGCTTGTTCCAGAACGGACCGGGTTCAGTCAGCTGCGCCGGGATGGCGCAGGCGTTGTTGACCAGAATATCGAGCCGGCCCTGCTCGTTTCGTACACGCTCGAACAGCGCTCGCACCTGATCGTCATCGCCGTGGTCGCAGACCACCGCGATGCCGGTGCCGCCACGACGGTTGATCGCGTCCGCGGTCGCGTAGACGGTGCCCGGCAACGGGCTGTCGCCCTCGCTGGCCGAACGGCCGGTAACGTAGACGGTGGCACCCGTCTCCCCCAGCGCCAGGGCAATGCCCTTGCCGGCGCCCCGACTGGCACCGGTCACCAGCACTACGGAATTGTTATCGAGCTTCATAAGCAGTTCTCGTCTCCTGTTGTACGGCTCAGGCCGGCACGGCATGGCCCACCGGCTGGCCCGCGTCGACGGCCAGGTCGTCAGCCGCCAGAACGCCGAACGTCATCGCCGGACCGATGGTCGAGCCCGCGCCCGGATAGGTCGGTCCCATCATCGACGCGGCGCTGTTGCCGATCGCATAGAGTCCCGGTATGGGCTCGCCCGACTCGTTCAGCACACGGGCGCGGGTATCGGTCACCAGACCACCCTTGGTTCCGATATCGCCGGCGTCGACCACCATGGCGTAGAAGGGCCCTTTTTCCAGCGGTGCCAGACAGGGGTTCGGCGTCACGGTCGGGTCGCCGTAGTAGAGGTCGAACAGGCTCTCGCCCTTGTGGAAATCGGGGTCCAGGCCCGCCCGGGCATAGTCGTTGAAGCACTTGACCGTCCCGCACAGGCCGGCGGGATCGATGCCGAGTATCTGCGCCAGTTCCTCGAGGGTGTCGGCGCGCTTGAAGCTGGGGCGTACCATCTCCGGCACCGCGCGATCCGGCTGCGCATAGCCCGGCAGCAGCGGTCCGCAGGGGTATTTGTGACGGAAATCGGCATCGAATATCAGGTAGGCTGGCACGCTCTGCGCCTCGGGTCGGTTGGCCTCGTACATCGCATAGACGATGTCGGAGTACGGTGCCGCTTCGTTGACGAAGCGCTGGCCGGCGCGGTTGACCAGGATGCAGCCCGGCAGGTTGCGCTCGACGAAGAGCGCGCGCTGCTTTTCCTCGCCCTCGACCCGTACCGTCGGCGCCCACCAGGCATGATCCATCAATGCCGTCGCCGCCCCCAGCTCGAGCGCCGCCCGGATACCGTCGCCGGTGTTGCACGGCGGCGCAGCCGTCCATTCGGACCGGGACGGCTGCGGCAGGTAGCGCTCGCGCATCTGCTGGTTGCGCTCGAACCCGCCGGCGCCCAGAATCACGCCCTTGCGGGCGCGAATCTCCACCGTATCGCCGTTACGGGTCGCCCGCACACCGGCGACACGTCCCCGTTCGAACAGCAGCGACTGCGCCGCGGTCCCGAGCCAGAGCGGAATGTTCCTGTCCATCAGCGAGCGGCGCAGGGCGCCGACCAGGGCGTTGCCCAGGGTCAGGTGGCGGTCCCGCCGGGACTTCAGCCGTCCCGGAATGTCGCGGTAATAGCGCGCGAGGATCTTCAGGGTCAGGCCGATCCAGCCGGGCCCGCGACAGAGCAGCACCCGGGCCTCAGCCATCGTCATGGTCATGCGCCCCATCATCAGGGTGCCGGGCGACGGCTCACGCATGCGCGCGAACTCATCGCCGAGCATCCGGGCATCGAAAGGGCTCGGATCCATCGACCGGTAACCGGGCTTGGCGCCCGCCTGTTCCGGGTAGTAGTCGCTGTACTGCGGCTGCGCCGCGAAACGCACCCGGGTGTTCTCCTCCAGATAGCGCAGCATTCTGGGCGCGTGCTCGAGATAGGCCCGGATGCGCGCCTCCGGCACCATGCCGCGGGTCACCGTCTTGATGTACTGCAGGGCCTCGTCGAAGGAGTCGGATCCTCCCAGGCCCGGTATCTGATGGTTGTCGGGTATCCAGATGCCTCCGCCCGAGACGGCCGAAGTCCCGCCGTAGCGGTCGCTCTTTTCGATGACCAGCACCTTCAACCCGTTGTCATGGGCGCGCAGCGCGGCGGCCTGGGCGCCCGCGCCCGAGCCCACCACCAGCACATCCACCTCGAGCCCGGGCGCCTGGCCCGACGTAATCGCGTTCATCGCGCTTCTCTCCCGTTGCGCCACCGCGCTAGCGGCCCAGCGTGGCCAGCTGATACTGGCCGTCTTCGCCGACCTGGCCGCACAGGCGGGAGGTCACGACGAAACGACTCTTGCGGACCTTCCATTCATCGCCCTGCCTGATGTATTCGTCCTCGTAAGCGCCGGACAGCTGCAAGGTGATACCGGACGCCGGATCGAGCATGAAGTAATAGATATCCCAGAGCCCGACGGCACTGTCCTGGCCGGTCAGCCGGATCTCGGGATTCTGGCCGTGGTGGAAGTCCTGCACCTCGGCGCCGAGACCGGCGTTGCGGATCGCGTCGACCATGTCTTCGCGGCGCTCGTAACTGCCGAACAGCTCGTAGTCGATCTCCAGGGCGCCACTGGCGAAACAGGCCTCGACCGCATCTAAATCCCGTGCGTCGATGCTGCGCCAGTAGCGGTATTTCAGGCTGCGGATCTGTTCCAGGTCCTCGAGTGCGCGCAGGCGCGCGTCCAGAGTCGTCAGGTCGCTCATGGTAGTTGTCCTCTAGCTGATGGGATCAAATGGTCAGGCTGCCGGCGGCGTCAACACTGGCACCGAAGCGGGAGACGGCGACGAAACGCGTGGACTCTATCTTCCAGTTGCCGTCGAGCCGCAGGTAGCGGTCCTCGTAGCGGCCGCCGAGTTGCATGAAGGTACGACCATCCGTATCGATGGTGAAAAAGTAGAGATCCCAGAACCCGCGGGCGTGATGGCTGTCGACCAGTTCGATTTCGGGGTTGGCGCCATGGTGCATGTCGACGATATTGTCCCTGCAGCCCAGCTCCCGGAATACCTTGACGAATGCCTCACGGTTATTAAAAACGCCGATCGGGCCATAATCGATATTGACCTTTCCGGAAATGAAACAGTCAAGTACCGCCCGGTGGTCCTTGCGGTCGCAACTTCGCCAGTAACGGGCCTTCAATTGCCGGATTTCCTCGATGCTCTCGAGGTTTTCTATGCGCTCCCTGATCGATTGCATCGCGCTCGAAGCGGTCATGGGTATTCCTTCTTCTTATATTGCGTAAACGTCGACAGGCAACGCCTGATAATCAACTGATCCTTAGCGATTCTTACGCTACCGCTAAAGACCCACATCGTCCGAAAAGACTAAGCGCAATAGGCCCCAGTCGTTATAGGATCGGTTTCCAGCATTAACCCGACGGGTTAATACATGAAGCAGGGATGCATCATCATTGGCCGCAGGCCAATGCGAACGCCGCAAAACATGAAGCAGGGATGCATCATCATTGGCCGCAGGCCAATGCGAACGCCGCAAAAGCCAGCATGTCCGCGCACTTGCGACCACTTTTGTGGCGTGACTGACAAATAAGGAGGGAACCTATTTGTCAGCCAGGTTAATAAACAAAAACCGGGAGACTAAAAATGGAAAAGCTGGTGTATCTGGTTTGGGGTGACAAGGACTGCCGTCGCGAAGCCCTCAGGAACAAACTGCTGAGCGCGCTCGAGCCCGTGCAGCAGCAGAGCCGGCGGCTGACCCTCTGCGTGGCCGACGACGCCGTGCTGCCGGCCGAAGCGCTGCGCCAGGACTGCCTGCGCCCCAGTCCGGACGCCTTCGTCCACATCTGGGTCGACTCTGCCTTTCGACGGGCACCGTTGGAACAGGCGCTGCACGATACGGGCCTGCGCTTCGCCGGCTACCTGGTGACCGAATCCGAACCGCTGGTGGTGGACCGAGCGCTGGAACGGGACACCCGTGTCCCCGGCATGTGCCAGACGGTCTGCCTGACAAGGCCACCCCGCCTGTCCGAGGAAACGTTTTTCGACATCTGGCTCAACAGCCACACCCAGGTCGCCATCGACACCCAGAGTACCTTTGGCTATCGCCAGAACGTGATCGCCCGCCCCCTCACCTACGGCGCGCCACCGTTGACCGCCATCATTGAGGAGAACTTCCCGACCGAGGCCATGAGCTCGCAGCACGCCTTCTTCGACGCCGCGGACGACGACCAGCTCAACAGCCGACAGCAGGCGATGATCGACTCCTGCGTGCGATTTATCGATTTCGACAAGATCGACGTGGTACCGACCAGCGAGTACCGCCTGAAATAGCGCGACAGGTGCCTGGCCGCGCATCGTCCGAACGGACTAGGCGCACTGCCCAGGCGCCGGTATAGGATTGAGGTGCAGTTGCCAAGCAGGCGCGGCTGCAAATAGAAATGACGGAAGCTGCGAAACAGCCGGCCCGGCAGCATCGCTAGCGCTAGCGCTAGGCAACGCCTGCACCTTGGAAGCTTCCATCACCGCTGACAACTTCACATAACAACAACCGGAGTAGCAGCCCATGAACAAACCGACGCAATCCCTGCTGATCGCAACCCTCGTGCTGGCCGGCATCTCGGCGGAACTCCGCTTGGCCCCGCGCGGCGTCGAAGCGGCCGCAACCCCACCCCAACTCCAGCCAATGAACTGCGGTCGCTGCACGCCGGGTTCCAGCGACTGGCAATTCGCTGACAAGACATCCGCCCCTCAAGCCGTGCTCCAGCTGTCGGGCGCAGAGATCCGCGGGCTGTCCCAGCTGGGCCTCATCGGATTCTGAATACAGCGGGGTCGACGGCGCCTGCCGGACCTCGCATTCGCTCGCTTGATAAAAAGACAGACCCTTTCACCTGAAAATCATTAATGCTTTCGAAGTTCCACCTTTTTTAGGCGCGTCCTCTCGTCACCTCTGCCTTTATATTCATCCTACCCCATGCCCTTTTTAACAGAAAACCGACCTGCCCCACTAAATAAAACAGACTCCCGATTTCCGTTTTTATCGAATAGTCCTGTTGGACGATGCCACCCGTATTAGCGGATGCAATAGTGGCCTCCGGAAAACCCAATAATGGATAACGTCCACAGCGTTTTAAATAAAAACACGAAAGTGGAAGCCGAGCCCACAACAGCTTTACCACTACGCCCACCCAAGACGCAGGGGGATATCATGCGATCAAAACAACAACAAACGCCGCCGTTACGGCGCATCAAGCCCGGTAGCCTGCTCCGCGCCCTGACCCTGACCGGTCTGCTGCCGCTCACCGCCACGACCGCCCATGCGCTGTCGTTCACGCCGGCCGAAGACGTCCGCCTGGACTGGGATACGGTAGTGAACTACGGCGCCAGCTGGCGCGTCGAATCCCGGGATGATGAGCTGTTGGCCAACCCCAATGCCGATGACGGCGACCGCAGCTTCGACAAGGGCCTGGTCTCCAATCGCGTCAGCTTTCTCACCGAAGCCGATCTGCAGTACAACGATGTTGGCGCTTTCGTCCGTGCCAGCGGCTTCTACGACGATGCCTATTACGGCCGCAACGACCACGACTCGCCCGGGACCAGCAACAATCTCTCAGTGGGCCACAACAGCTTCACCGACGAAACTCAGTATCAGCACGGCGCCCGCATCCGCATGCTCGACTACTTCCTCTACGGCAATTATAACCTCGGCGGACAGCGACTCGCGCTGCGCCTGGGCGACCAGGTCGTCAGCTGGGGTGAGAGCCTGTTCCTGTTCAACGGCATTTCGTCGGCCCAGAGCCCTGTCGATGCGACCAAGGCCAACGTTCCCGGCGTCGAGGTCAAGGATATCTTCCTGCCGGTCGGTCAGCTCTTCGCCCAGATGGACCTCGGTGACAGCCTGAGTGCCTCGGCCTATTACCAGTATGAATGGGACAAGACCGAGATCGACGCCGTCGGCAGCTACTTCAGCACGACCGACATCCTCGACGAGGGCGGCGAGTCGATCCTCGCCTCCGATGGCATGGGAGGCTTCCTCCCGGCCCTGACGCGCGGCAACGACCGCAAAGCCAGCGACAGCGGCCAATGGGGCCTGGCGCTTCGCTACATAGCCGACTCGGGCACGGAGTACGGTCTCTACACCCTCAACTATCACGACAAGGCACCGCAGGTCGCCTTTGGCAACTTCACCGACATCTCCGCGACCCTGGGGATGCCGGCGGGCAGCGTGATCGTGCCGACGACCTATCATCTCGACTATGTCGAGGATATTCGACTCTACGGCGCCAGCCTCAGCACCCTGGTCGGCGATACCCAGTTCAGCGGCGAATTCTCCTATCGGGTCGACGCGCCGGTACTGGACCAGAATAGCCAGACCGCGCTGGACGATATCGCCCAGGCCCAGGTCTCGGTGATCCACGTCTTCGGCTCCAAGGCGATCGCCGACATGGTCACCCTCACCGCCGAGGCCGGATACAACAGGGTCATGGACCGGGACGGTGACGAGCTGGCCAACGACAAGTCCGCCTGGGGCTATACCGCCCAGCTGAACCTCGATTACTACAACGTCTTCACCGGCGTCGACATGACGGTACCGATCAACTTCAGTCACGGCGTCAACGGCAGGTCCTCGGTCGCCGGTACCTTCAGCGAAGGCGACAATCGCGCCAGCATCGGTGCTTCGTTCACCTACCTCAACAACCTCCAGACCGAACTGAGATACACCGCCTTCCTCGGCGACGCCAACGAGAGCGCGCTCAGCGACCGCGACTTCGTGTCCTTCAACGTCAAGTACAGCTTCTGATACCCGCAAGAGGAGATAAGGTCATGAAAGCAAAGATGAAACCGCTTGCCGCCGCCACCCTGCTGTTTGTGTTGGGCGCTCCTTTGGCCCAGGCCAAGGTCAGCGCCGAAGAAGCGGCCCGCCTCGGGGGCCCCGAGCTGACGCCGATGGGGGCCGAGCGTGCCGGCAACGCCGACGGCACCATTCCCGAATGGACCGGCTCGATGGTCGGCGCCCCGGACGGGTCCCACTACCAAACCGGCACCGTACACCCCAACCCCTACGCCAACGAGAAGCCACTGTTCGTCATCACCGCGCAGAACATGGCGCAGTATGCGGAAAAGCTCACCGACGGCCAGAAAGCGTTGTTCGAAAAATATCCCGACACCTTCAGGATGCCGGTCTATCCGAGTCACCGCGACGGCGGGCTCGCGCCTCAGGTGTACGCAAATATTAAGCAAAATGCCGTATCGGCGGAACTGGAGCCGGACGGCAGCGGCGTCATGAACGCCTACGGTGCAGCGCCCTTCCCGATCCCGCAATCGGGTATCGAGGTACTCTGGAACCACAACCTGCACTACAGCGCCTTCCGCGAATACGCTTTCTACACCGGCGCCGCGGTCTACCCGAACGGCCAGATCGCCTACGACAAGGTCGAGTACGATATTGCGTCCTTCTACCACGACCCCCAGATTGAGCGCAGCGGTTTCGACGGCATGCAGGCCAGCTTTATGATGAACCAGCTGGCACCGGCACGTCAGAAGGGCGAGATTCTCCTAGGCCACACCTTTATCAACCCGATGGCCAATCCGCAACAGGTCTGGCAATACATACCGGGCACCCGCCGGGTGCGTCGCGCCCCGAACGTCGCCTACGATACGCCCCAGGGCGCCGGCGGTATCCGGGGGGTCGACGAGGACCGACTGTATAACGGTTCACCGGATCGCTTCGACTGGAAGCTGCTGGGCAAGCAAGAGATCTATATCCCCTACAACGCCTACGAACTGGACGATCCGAGCCTGACGTACGAGGAGCTTCTGCCCCCCGGCCATATCAACCCCGAACACACCCGTTTCGAACTGCACCGCGTCTGGGTGATCGAGGGCAACCTGCGGGAAGGTTCGCGCCATATCTACGGCAAACGCCGGCTCTACATTGACGAGGACAGCTGGGCCGCCGTGCTGGCGGACAACTACGACGCCCGCGGCGCGCTGTGGCGCACCGCGATGCAGCACTTCATCTACGCCTACGACCTGCAGGGCTTCCACGCCCGGGTCGCGGTCTATCACGACCTGATCTCCGGCATGTATTCGGCTCAGCGCCTGATCAACGAGGAAAACCAGAAGCCGGTCGTCAATACCGGCCGGCGCGAGGAAAACTTCTATACCGCCGCCAACCTGCGCAAGATGGGCAACCGCTGATCCAGCGCCTTTCGGGAGCCCCGTTCGGCGGGCTTCCCGCCATTCCCCCGCCAAGCGCATCGATAGAGGGCGACATGAACAGCAACGAGAACATCCAAGCCATCAAGCAGCTCAAGTACCGCTATTTCCGCCTGCTGGACCAGAAACAACTGGATCAACTGGCCGAACTGATGCTGCCGGAATGCACCACGGACTACCACGACGGCCGCTACACCTATGCCGACCGCGACAGCCTGATCAACTTCCTGCGCGGCACCATCGGCCGCCGCAACCTGATGTCGATGCACCATGGCAATCACCCGGAGATCGAACTGCTGAGCGATACCGAGGCCCGTGCCACCTGGTACCTGCACGATATCGTCATCGATCTGGAGCATGAGATCCGCCTCGAGGGCAACGGCTTCTACGAGGATCGCTACCGCAGGGTCGACGGCCACTGGTACTTCGCTCATACCGGCTACAAGCGCACCTTCGAGCTGGTGCAGCCGCTGGGCAAGGTGCTGGAACTGTACAACGGCTTCGAGGCGGGTGCGTTCCCGGTCTGATACCGGGTCGCTCCCCGCAACTTTCATTCGGTAACCTGATAAGGAAAAAGAAATGCCTGGATTACTGGAAGGCAAAGTGGCCCTGATCACCGGCGGCGCCCGCGGCATGGGCGAAGCCGAAGCCCGGTTGTTCGTCGCCGAAGGCGCCCGCGTGGTCATCGCCGACGTGCTCGACGACGAAGGCGCCGCGCTGGCCGACAGCCTTGGCGAAAATGCCCTCTACCGCCACCTGGACGTGTCCGACGAAGCCAACTGGGCGGCGCTGGTCACCGACATCGAGGAGGTCTACGGCGGCCTCGACATCCTGGTCAATAACGCCGGCATTTTGCGCTTCGGCGGCATAGCCGAAACCTCGCTGGAGGACTACCTGCAGGTGGTCAACATCAACCAGGTCGGCTGCTTCCTCGGCATCCGCAGCGTCATCGCACCAATGCAGAAACGCGGCGGCGGCGCCATCGTCAATATCTCCTCGGTCGACGGCATGAAGGGCTCGGCAGGGCTGGTCAGCTACGCTTCCTCGAAATGGGCGGTGCGCGGTATTACCAAGGTCGCGGCCGCGGAGCTCGGCGCGATCGGCATTCGCATCAACTCGGTCCACCCGGGCGGCATCCAGACCGCAATGACACCGAGCCCGGAAGACAGCCCCCTGTCCGCCGCGTTCGTCAGCCGCCTGCCGTTGCCGCGTATCGGTCAGCCGGAAGACGTCGCCCGCACCGTGCTGTTCCTGGCCTCCGATCAGAGTGCCTACACCACCGGCTGCGAATTCCCGGTCGATGGCGGCTACGTCAACTGCCGCAAACTGCCCGGCGCCTGATCAGCGCCGCTTTGGGGGCGGCCTCCGCCTCGACTGCCCTCGCTGCCAATTTCGTTCGTGGCGAGGGCGCCACTCCCACGGGTACACAGAGTTTCGGTGAAGCTTTTGTGGGAGCGGCGCACCCAAAGGGCACTTCCCCGCCGCGAATGCCCTGCTGCCGGATTCATTCGTGGCGGGGCGCCATTCCTACAGCCCCCCAGCAAAGTCAGCCCATATAGGCCTGGCCGCCGTCGACGGCGATGCTCTGGCCGTTGATATAACGGGCGTCTTCGCTGCAGAGCATGGCGACGAAACGACCGATATCCTCCTCGCACTCGCCGACCCGCCGCAGCGGAATCGACGCCATGAAAGCCGCCGCCTCTTCAGGGTTCTGTTCGATCCAGCCCTTGAGCCCCGGCGACTTGGCGTGGGGCAGGATGACGTTGCTGCGGATATTGTCCGGTCCCCATTCGCAGGCGGCCGCCCGGGTCAAGGCGCGGATCGGCTCCTTTACGGCCGCGTAGGCGCCATAATGGCTGGCATCCCAGCGCTTGGCCGCGGTGCTGGCAAGGTTGACGATGCAGCCATCCCCCTTCAGGTACGGGTGACAGAGTTTCATCAACCGGAAGGTCGCCAGCGGCCCGGACTGCCAGCCGGCTTCGAAGCCCTCGTCCGTGACCTGCAGCAGGGTGCCAAGCGGCACTTCCTGGGCGTTGTTGACCAGGATATTGATGCCGCCGAAATGGGAGGCCACCTCCTCGACGCAGGCGCCGAGGGACACCGGGTCCTTGATATCGCACGGTACGGCCAGCGCTTCGCTGCCCCGCGCCTCGATCAGCCGGCAGCTTTCCTCGAGTTTTCCCCGGGTACGGCCGACCACGGCCACTTTCGCGCCTTCCGACGCCATTGCCAGCGCGATGCCCTGGCCCACCCCTTGTCCGGCGCCGGTCACCAGCGCGATCTTGCCTTCAAGTTTTTTCATTCTTTTCTCCAAAGATTTTACGCGAGCGCCTGGCGCAGCGCTTCGCCGCCCTCGGCGACGGCACGGCGCGCTGCGTCCAGTGCCAGCAGCATGCTGGCGAAACCATGGAAGACACCATCGTAGCGACTCAGGCGCGTCACCACGCCCGCCTGCTGCATGCGCCGGGCAAAGGCTTCGCCCTCGTCTCGCAGCGGGTCGTACTCGGCGGTGATCACCGTCGCCGGCGGCAGGCCGGCGAGGCTGTCGCTGCGCAGCGGCGACGCCAGCGGGTCGGCGCCCTGCTCTGGCGATTCCAGGTAGTGCCCCCAGAACCACTGCATCATGTCGCGCGACAGCAAGTAGCCTTCGGCGTTCTCACGATAGGACGGAGTATCGAAGCGGCAGTCGGTGACCGGATAGAAGAGCAACTGGTGCCGCAGCGCGGGACCGCCGCGTTCCTGCGCCAGCCGGCTGACGGCGATGGCGAGGTTGCCGCCGGCGCTGTCGCCGGCCACCGCCAGCCGCGTGGCGTCGATGCCGAGTTCGGCGGCATGGGCGGCCACCCAGCAGGTGGCGGCGTAGCAGTCCTCCGGCGCCGCCGGAAAGGGCGCCTCCGGCGCCAGCCGGTAGTCGACCGCGGCCACCAGGGCACCGCTCTGCTGCGCCAGCATCCGGCACAGGCCATCGTGGCTTTCGAGGTCGCCGATGACGAAGCCGCCGCCGTGGAAGAACATCAGCGCGGGGCCCGGCTGCGCCTCCAGCGGACGGTAGAGACGCAGCGTCAGCTCGCCGCCGGGGCCCGGGATGCGCAGGTCGCGCACCTCGAGACCTTCCACCTCCGGCGTCGGGACCGGCATCTGAGCGGTCATCTGCCGGTACTGCGCCGGGTGCAGCGACGCCAGCGGCGGCATCGGTAGGGCGTTGATCTGATCAAGTACGAACTGGGCCTGGGGATCGAGCGGCATGGTGCCTCCTGCAATAAAACGACGGCGGCGTCAAATCTGCGCCATCTGGAATTCGGGGTTCGCGCCTGTCATCAAGCTCTCGGTCCGGCGCTTGAGCGGCTCGCGGAAGTCGGGATGCGGCAGCACCCAGAAACGCTCCTCGCGAATCGCGTCGAACACCTGGGTGGCGAGCTGGTCCACGCCGATACCGGCGGCGATGGTCTTGCGCAGCACGGCATCGAAGGCCTGCTGTTCCGCCGACTCCGGCCCCGCGCTGCCGTCTTCTGGCCGATACTGTCCCGAGTCGGCGATGGCGGTCGCCACCGGTCCCGGGCAGATCACCGAGACCTTCAGCGCCGCGCCCTGGGCCGCCAGCTCGAAGTGCAGGGTTTCCGACAGCGCCACTACACCCTGCTTGGACACGGTATAGGGCCCGTTCAGCGGTGCCGCGATCAGGCCGGCGATCGAGGCGGTATTGACGATGTGCGCGGGCTCGCCCTGGACCAGCATCCGCGGCACGAAGCTGCTGATACCGTGGAGCACGCCGTAGAGGTTAATCCCCAGCACCCAGCGCCAGTCGTCGAGGCTGCGCTCCCAGGCGCGACCGGTCAGCAGCACGCCGGCGTTGTTGAACAGCAGGTCGACGCGCCCGAAGCGGTCGTAGCAGAGCTGCGCCAGCGCCTCCACCTCGGCGGCGTCGGACACGTCGGTGACCCGGGTCGTCACTTCGGCGCCCGCTTCGGCCAGGCGTTTCGCGACGACCCCGAGCTTGCGCGCGTCGACATCGGCCAGCACCAGGCACATACCCAGTGCCGCGGCATGGGCTGCCAGGCCCTCGCCAATACCGCTGGCGGCGCCGGTAATCACCGCCACCTTCTGTTTGAAATCCTGCATAGCCTTCCCGTTATCTTTAGTTGTTGGCGCCGTGGGTAGGATGGGTGGAACGACGACCGGGCAGGATTCGTCCGCCGCTGCGAAAGTCAGGCGTCGTGTAACCCATCGTTTCGTGTCGGTTCAGCACCTTGGATGATGGTTTGCGAAAGTCAGGCGTCGTGTAACCCATCGTTTCGTGTCGGTTCAGCACCTTGGATGATGGTTTTGCCGCAACGAATCGATCTGTACGGCGATCGATATGATGGGGCCGCGATGCCCAGACCGCGAGGGCCTGAGAAACCTGTTCCGTTGCATCGCTTGACCCATCCTACGACCTAACCATCCACCCAGCTTGCCGCTTTGTTCACACGCCCCTCATCGTCTGTTCGGACGATGCCTTCACCACGGGCAACGACAAGAATCCATAAGAAAAGTGGAAGATTACGTCGGGCGGCCAGCCGCCGCTTCGACACGCCGAAAAACAATACCGGGTGGCGCATCGGGCGCCCCGCCTTTCCAAGGAGAACTGAGATGGCGCAACCGCACCGTATCGAAGCCAAGCCGATCGAAGACCGCTATGCCCGCGGTTGGCACTGCCTGGGGCTGGCGAGCGATTACAAGGATGGCAAGCCGCATACGCTGAATATCTTCGGCACCAAGCTGGTGGCCTATCAGGGAGAAGACGGCGAACTGCATATCCTCGATGGCTACTGCCCGCATATGGGTGCGGACCTCGGCAAGGGCTGCGTCGAGGGCAACGCGATTCGCTGTCCTTTCCACGCCTGGCGTTGGGGTGCGGACGGGGTCTGCGACGATATCCCGTACGCCAAACGAATACCGCCCAAGGCGCGGATCAAGCAGTGGACGCTCTGCGAACAGAATCACTTGCTGTTCGTCTGGAACGACCCGGAGGGCAACCCGCCACCGGCCGAAGTGGCGATCCCGCGTATCGACGCCTGCTATTCCGACGCCTGGTCCGACTGGGTCATCGCGAAGATGGTGATCGATACCAACTGCCGCGAGCTGGTCGACAACGTCGCGGACAAGGCCCATTTCGGCCCGGTTCACGGCTCGCCGCTGACCCGCTTCAGCAATATCTTCGAGGGCCACGTCGCCACCCAGATCATGCACGGCCGCAGCTCGCGGCTATCCGGCGCGGGCGAATTGCGTACCAATGCCGTCTACTATGGTCCGGCCTACCAGGCCGTCGAGATGGCCGGTGAAATGGAGGGCACGCCGATCGAGTCGATCCTGCTCAACTGCCACGTGCCGATCGACCTCAACAGCTTCGAGCTGCGCTACGGCGTGCTGGTGAAGAAGATCCCGGGACTGACGCACGAGCAGAACAAGGCAATGGCCGAGGCGTACGTGGCCCAGGCGCAGGCCGCCTTCTACGAAGACGTCGAGATCTGGCACACCAAGACACGGGTCGACAACCCGGTACTGTGCGACGGCGACGGCCCGGTCGGCAAGCTGCGCCAGTGGTACCAGCAGTTCTACACCGACGTCGCCGACCTGCCGGAGAGCCTGCGCGAGCGCAAGGTCTACGAGTTCGAATCGGCCGAGCCGGTCTGACCCTCGGCGGCGGCCGACAACTGTTTCCGGCTTTTCGACAATTCACCGTTTTTTGCTGTACATTCGGCCTGTACCGTCGCACCGCGCGAAGACGCGGGTGAGGGTACCGGCTGCCCCCGGGACCGGGAACTCGAAGCCACCGACCCGGTGCGCCTTCCATAAATATAAAGATCACACTCTATGCATGACGTTATTGCCCCCGAAGATTTCAACCGCCTGATCGAAGCGATCTACGAAGGCCCGCTGGAGCCCGTGCCCTGGGAATCCTTCCTCAACGAGCTGCGACTCCTGGTCGATGCCAAGTACGGCAACCTCATTCTGCGCTCGCCATCGCTCGAGGACGCCGGCCTGACGATCAACTCAGGGCCGACACAGACGGAAGCGTCGACAGCCTACAACGAATACTTCTACGACCTGGATCCGTTCGTCGGTCTGCCACGCAACAAGGTGGTGACCATCCAGGAGTTCCTGTCGCTAGAGGACTGGACCGGCAGCGAGTTCTATCAGCAGTTCCTCGCCCCCTATGGCGTGCTGCACATCATGGGGGCCGACCTGAAAACCCGCGACGGCGTCGAGTCGCGGCTACGCCTGTGCCGCACACCGGAGCAAGAGGACTTCGGCGAGCGCGAAAAGGCGATCTGCACCCTGCTACTGTCGCACCTCGAACGCTCGATCCAGCTGCACCACCGGCTCAACCGCATCGAGTCGGAACGCAACCTCTACGCCGGCGCCGTCGACCAGCTGGCGGTCGGCACCATCATTCTCGACGAAAAAGGCCAGGTGATGGAAACCAACCAGGTCGCCCGCAACCTGCTCGATGCCCAAGACGGCATCAAACTGAACAACGGCCTGCTGCACGTCGGCACCAACGAGGACACCGCCGAACTGCGGCGCATGGTCAACCGCACCCTGGGTGCACAACGCCGGTCTGAACCGGCGGTGGTCGAGGCGCTGCGTATTGCACGTCCGTCCGGCCGCACCGACCTGGGCATCGTCGTGCGTAACGTGCCGGTCTCGCAATGGTCGGAAGGCAAGGCCTGCCCGGCGGCGGTGATCTTCATCAGCGACCCCGAGCAGGAGGCCCAGGCACCTCAGGAAGTGGTCAAACAGCTGTTCAGCCTGACCCCGGCCGAAGCCTCGCTGGCGATGCTGCTGGCCAACGGCCTGACACTGGACGAAGCCTCCGAAGAGCTCGAGATCAGCCGCAACACCGCCCGCGCGCACCTGCGCTCGATCTTCTCCAAGACCGGCGTCACCCGCCAGACGATGCTGGTGCGCCTGATCCTCAAGAGCGTCGCCTCCCTCGGTTGAGCGCTGCCTCCATCCCTGGCGGTGACCGACAACTGCTCCTGCGTTGTCGGCACGGCCGCCGTCCCTGGCGGCTTCCCGCCACTTTTTACGCATCACCCAACCCCATTAATCACAGTAAATTCAATACGTTAAACAATTTCTCCGTCACCCAACAGACACCAATCGTAGTCTTTTCGGACGATGCCCGTGGCAGGGGCCCGGTGCCATAGTGGCCCCTCGGGCCGATCCGGCCGGCAATGAACCGGAGTCACCCCGCCCCTTCGAGCGACTCCGACCGACAACCCGGGGGATACCATGACAACAAGACCAAAAGGCATTCCGCTCCTGCCGTGGCTGGCCATGCTGCTGCCGCTGACCGCGCCGGCGCTACAGGCCGACACGGATCTGCTCGAGCAGCCGTCGACGGCATCGCCGCTGGCTCAACACGCGCTCCTGCTCGACCTGGCCGATACCGGGTCCCGCCTAGTCGCCGTCGGCGAGCGCGGCCACATCCTGTATTCCGACGACGACGGCGGCCAGTGGCAGCAGGCCAGCACGCCGTCCATCATCACCCTGACCGCGGTCTACTTCCCGACCGCCGACGTCGGCTGGGCCGTGGGCCACGACGGCCTGGTGCTGCACAGCAGCGACGGCGGCAATAGCTGGACCCGGCAGCTCGACGGTTTCGCCGCCAACCGCCTGGTGATCGAGCGCTTCGAAACGCTTATCGCCGAAACCGAAGCCGCGCTCGCCGACGTCGATGCAGAGGCCGACGCGGACGAGGCGGAACGGCTGCAGCAGCGTCTCGACGACCTCGAGTACCGCCTCGAGGAGGCCCGGATTGCCGGGGAGGAAGGCGCCACCAAGCCGTTCCTCGATCTCTGGTTCGCCAATGAACGCGAGGGCTTCATCGTCGGCGCCTACGGCCTCTTCTTCCGCACCGAGGACGGCGGCCGCAGCTGGTCGCCCTGGTTCGAGCACATCGACAACGAATTCGGCTACCACTACAACGCCATCACCGAAGCCGGCGACAGCCTGCTGATGGCCGGCGAAGCCGGCACCCTCTACCGCTCCGATGATACCGGTCGCAGTTGGCAAGCGTTGGAGTCGCCCTACGAGGGCTCCTGGTTCGGCCTCACCGGCTGCGACGACAGCGTGCTGGTCTACGGCCTGCGCGGCAACCTGTTCCGCTCCGGCGACCGCGGCGACAGCTGGCAGCAAGTGCCGCTGGAGAACACCGCAACCCTGACCGGCGGTGCCTGTGGCAACGAAGCGCTGGTGCTGACCACCGCCGCCGGCCAGGTGTTCGAAAGCCGCGACGGCGGCCACAGTTTCTCGCCGCTGCGCGACGACCACAGCCCCTACAGCGCCGCCGTGCTGCACGACGAGCGCCTGATCCTGGTCGGCCTGGACGGCGTCCGGTCGCTCACCCAACCCGACGCCGAGGCGACGCCATGACCCATAGCAACGAACCGCTGCACCACCATATCCAGGCGTCCCGGGATGCCGGGGCGCCGCTGATCGAGCGGCTACTGTTCGGCCGGCGGCCGCTGTTCCTGGTGCTCTTTCTCGCGGTGACGCTGGCGCTGGGCTTCCAGGCGCTGCACCTCAAGCCCGAAGCCAGCTTCGAGAAGATGATCCCGACGCAGCACCCGTACATTGTCACCTACCTGGCCCACAAGGACGATGTCGCGGGCCTCGGCAACGCCGTGCGCATCGCGGTCGAGACCACCGACGGCGACATCTTCACCGAGGAATTCCAGAAGACGCTGAAGGCGGTCAACGACGAGGTGTTCCTGCTGCCCGGCGTCAACCGCACCGAGGTCAAGTCGATCTGGACGCCCAACGTGCGCTGGACCGAGGTCACCGAGGAGGGTTTCATCGGCGGCCCGGTGATTCCCGACGACTACGACGGATCGGCACGCAGCCTTGACGACCTGCGCACCAACGTCATGCGTTCCGGAGAAATCGGCACCCTGGTGTCCAACGACCTCCGGTCGGCGCTGATCTACGCACCGCTGTTCGACCTGGACCCGGACAACGGCGAGCCGCTGGACTACCAGCGCTTTTCCGAACGCCTGGAAACACTGGTGCGCGACCGCTACCAGAGCGAACAGGTACGCATCCACATCACCGGTTTCGCCAAGATCGTCGGCGACCTGATCGACGGCGCCACCGAGGTCGCGGTCTTCTTTGGCACCGCGCTGTTGATCACCCTGGTGATGCTCTACCTCTACTCCCGCTGCGTGCGCAGCAGCCTGATCGCCCTGCTCTGCTCGGTCACCGCGATAATCTGGCAGCTCGGCCTGCTCAAGAGCCTCGGCTTCGGGCTGGACCCCTACTCGATGCTGGTGCCCTTCCTGGTGTTCGCCATCGGCGTCAGCCACGGTGTCCAGATCATCAACGCCGTCGGCCAGGAAAGCCTGCAGGGCGCCGACCGCCTGCTGGCGGCGCGGCGCGCCTTCCGCTCCCTCTACGTGCCGGGCCTGACCGCGCTGGTCAGCGACGGCATCGGCTTCGCCACCCTGCTGGTAATTCAGATCCAGGTGATTCAGGACCTGGCGATCGCGGCCAGCATCGGCGTCGCGGTCATCATCCTGTCGAACCTGGTGCTGCTGCCGATCCTGATGTCCTACACCGGCGTCAGCCCGTCCAGCATGCAACGCCAGCAGGCGTCGAGCCAGGGCGCGCACCCGGTCTGGACGCTGCTGTCCGGTTTCACCGGCAAACGCGTCGCCCTTGGCACCCTTGCCGCGGCCGCGGTGCTGCTCGGGTTCGGCCTGCACTACAGCCAGAACCTGCGCATCGGCGACCTCGACGCCGGCGCGCCGGAACTGCGTCCGGACTCGCGCTATAACCGCGACAACGCCTACCTCGGCGAGCACTACTCCGCCAGCACCGACATCTTCGTGACGATGGTGAAGACGGCGCCGGAACAGTGCATGCAGTACGACACCCTGGCCTCCGTCGATCGCTTCAAGTGGCACATGCAGAACGTGCCCGGCGTGCAGTCCGTCTCGACGCTGGCGGACTACTCCAAGCGCGGCATCGCCGGCATGAACGAAGGCAACCTCAAGTGGCTGGCGCTGAACCGCAACCAGCAGATCTCCAATATGTCGCTGAGCCGCCCGCCCGCCGGCATGCTGAACTTCGACTGCAGCCTGACGCCGGTGATCGTCTACCTCAACGACCACAGGGCCGAGACGCTCACGCGGGTGGTCGCGGCGGCGGAGGACTTCGCCGCCGCCAACAACAGCGACGACATCCAGTTCCTGCTGGCGGCCGGCAACGCCGGCATCGAGGCGGCGACCAACAGGGTCATTTCCACCGCCCAGTACAAGATGCTGGCCTGGGTCTACGGCGTCGTCGGCCTGCTGTGCCTGATCACCTTCCGCTCGCTGCGCACCCTGACCTGCATCCTCGTGCCGCTGGCCTTCACCTCGGTGCTGTGCCAGGCGCTGATGGCCTGGCTCGGCATCGGCATCAAGGTCGCGACACTGCCGGTGATCGCCCTCGGCGTCGGCATCGGCGTCGATTACGGCATCTACATCTACAGCAAGCTGGAGACCTACCTGAAAACGGGCATGAACCTGCACGACGCCTACTTCGCCACCCTGAAGAGCACCGGCAAGGCGGTCGCCTTCACCGGCCTGACGCTGGCGATCGGCGTCGGCACCTGGGTGCTGTCACCGATCAAGTTCCAGGCCGACATGGGCATCCTGCTGACTTTCATGTTCCTCTGCAACATGCTCGGCGCCCTGGTACTGCTGCCGGCACTCGCGCGCCTGCTGGTTCGTTCGCCGCCAGCCCATATCGAACAGGCGGCCGAGGCACGCGAAAGCCTCCAGGTCTGAGTCCCCGCGTAAACGCAAGAAGCCCCGGCCGCATGGCCGGGGCTTCGTAGTTTCGGCGTCGGCGGGTCTGCTCCGCTCAGGCTAAGAGCACCAGCAGACACGCAGGCAAAGACGAAGCCGAACGCACCTTGCCGATCAGCTCGATATCGCGGTAACTCAGCTGCCGCAGGCAAGCCGCTCCCTACTGGGCTTGAACCTGCATAACTTGAAACCCGGGCATCTGTGTCGCGCAGTGCTCGGGGGCACGAGCCCCCTCAGCCAGCGGCGTACCACATTCGCTGCAGAATTTTGCATCCGCGGCACATTCGTGGCCACAGCGGCGAATCTGGGCCGCACCACAGGCTGGACAGACTTTCGGGGTTCCAGGGCTCTCGTCACCGCATTGATGGCAGCGCATATCACCTCTTTGTCAGATAACTGGCGCAACCGGGGATTTACTCAAAAAATAAATCAGCCATACCTGGCGGCCTGTACGACTCTAACGCCAGGGACAAAGTCTATGGCACTGAAACCAGCAAGGTCACGCAATGGCTCGCGTTCAGGCATCAGGTAGCATGGTTTCCTCCAACACCCACTCACGAAACTCTCCGGCGATGGGGCGCTCTCTGTTCAAGCCGGGACTGACTACGTAATACGCTTGGGCGCATTGAAGCGGACGTTCAACCACCACTTCCAACTTGCCCGCCTCTAGCTCCGCCTGCAACAGATCCTTGGAACCTAACAGCATACCCTGACCGGCGACGGCAGCCTCCAGTGCCAGCAGGCCATTACCAAACTGCAGCACCTTAAAGGACTTCAGATCTTCATAGTCCTGCTGTCGAAACCATTCCCGCCAGCCACAAAGATCTTCAAACCGGGCCAAAGTGCGGTCGCATAATAGCGGGTACGGTTTCAATAACTCGGTGGTCTCGCCAGCTGAAACCAGACCGGGCTTAGCCATGGGAACAAGATCAAGGTTCATCAAGCGATGCAGTTCCAGATCTTCATAGTCTCCGTAGCCCAATCGCACCGAAACATCGATCCCGGCCCGTTTCAGCTGCGACACACCAAATCCGCTTTCACGAGCCTGGTCCACTGAGTGCAAGCTTGCCTGCAGCCGCACCTCAGCTTCCGGGCATCGGGCATAAAAGCGATGCAGGCGCGGTACGATCCATTTCGTGGCGAACAGAGGTTCAGCACAAACTGTGATCACGCTCCGCTCTTCGCTGTACATGCGGATTTTATCAACGGCATCAGCCAACACCTGGAAGCCTTCATGCAACTCTGGCAATGATGAGCGAGCGGCTGGTGTGAGACTGACGCGACGATGATGTCGAACGAACAGCTCAACACCCAGATACTCTTCCAGCGCTTTGACCTGGTGACTGATTGCAGCAGGGGTGACGTTCAGTTCCTTCGCGGCCTTGGCAAAGCTTTTGGTTCGGGCTGCAACCTCGAAATACGAGAGTGCGATCAGAGGGGGGAGTCGTGACATACCGGGTACTCTTAAGGGCGACTGCGCGCAAGCGAATTCACGCGGTCGATACCATACGACCTTCCACTATAACAGCATAGCGGCATAATGGCTTTGCTCATCCCGCACTGCTATTAACCCAATGCGCAAATAGGAGGGGCCCCTGTTTGCACGTTATGTACAGGAAGTACGGTATTCCGAGTACGCAGGGAGGCGTAGGAACGGCCACGTCCCGGAAACACGCAGGTGCGCGGACATGCTGGTTTCTGTGGTGCTCGCATTGGCCTGCGGCCAATGATGAAACATCCCTGTTTCACCTATTAACCCGCCGGGTTAATAATATTCAACGACGCCCTTCTTGAGCCGATTTAGCTGGCTACGGCTTCAGCAAGCTGCTGACGCAGTACGAACTTCTGGATCTTTCCGGTTGAGGTCGTCGGTATCCGCTCAAAGATAATTTTCTTCGGCGCCTTGAAACGGCTCATGTTATCCCGACAGAATTCGATCAGCGCCTGCTCAGTCAGTTCGCTACCGTTACGCAGCTGCACGAACGCTGCAGGTACTTCCCCCCACTTTTCATCCGCCAAAGGCACGACCGCAGCAAGCTCCACATCCGGGTGACGCTGAATAACATCTTCAACCTCCAGGGAGGAGATATTCTCTCCGCCCGAAATGATGACATCTTTCGAACGGTCGGAAATCTTGATATAGCCATCCGCGTGCACCACCGCCAAGTCTCCGGTGTGAAACCAGCCTCCGGCAAATGCCTCTTCGGTTGCCGACTCGTTACGCAGATAACCCTTCATTACGATGTTACCCCGGAACATAATTTCACCGACAGTCTTGCCATCGGCGGGCACCGGCTCCAGCGTTTTCGGATCAAGCACCACGACCTCCTCCTGAAGCGGATAGGTCACACCCTGTCGACCGTTCAGTTGGACCCGCTCTTCCAGGGTGCGATCAGCCCAGTCATCCTGCTTGACGCATACGGTGGCAGGACCATAGGTCTCAGTCAGGCCATAGACATGGGTGAGCTCGATCCCAATTCGCTCCATCTTCTCCAGCACCGCCGCGGGAGGAGCGGCTCCGGCAATCAGCCCAGAAACTTTGTGCTCGATGGGTGAAGACTGAACTGTCGCTGCCTCAGCAATCATCGAATGTACAATCGGTGCGCCACTATAGTGAGTGACGCGATGCTGCCTGATCAGTCGCAGAATCAGCTCCGGATCGACCTTTCGCAAACAGATGTTGGTTCCGCCAATCGCGGCCAGGGTCCAAGGGAAGCACCAGCCATTGCAATGAAACATTGGCAAGGTCCACAGATAGATCACATTGGAGGCCAATCCCCAGGAGAGGACGTTACTGACCGCATTCAGGTAGGCGCCACGATGGTGTGTTACAACGCCCTTTGGATTGCCTGTTGTTCCCGAGGTGTACCCCAATGCAATTGCATCCCATTCATCGAGGGGGAGCATGCACTCAGCCAATTCCATTTGTTCGGCAAGTAATCCTTGGTATTCAAGATCGCCAATGGATGACCCTTCACCGTAACCCGGATCGGCGACGTTAATGACGATAGGTGCCTCAGACCCCAGCATCGACAGCGCTTTTTCAACGACTTCAGCATATTCCGGATCCACCAGCAACAGCCGAGTACGACTGTGACCCAGAATAAAGGCAACCGCTTCGGCATCCAGGCGAATATTGATTGAATTCAGAACAGCCCCTGTCATGGGCACACCGAAATGGGCCTCATACATTGCGGGCACGTTGGGTAGCATGACTGAGACAGTATCTCCCCTGGAAATGCCGAACCCTTTCAAAACAGAGGACAACTGACGGCACCGTCGATAGGTCTGGCCCCAGGTATATTTTGTGTCGCCATATACCAAAGCCGTCCGATCAGAATAAACAGAAGCAGCACGCTTAATGAAGCTTAGCGGAGAGAGCGCAACGTAGTTAGCTGGCGTTTTTTCGAGTACCTGATTAAATTCGCATAACCCGTTCATAGTATTTTTACTCTTATATTGTAATGATAAAAATAGACAAAAGTTAATTCAGGCTACGCCTTTTTTGTCCCAATAGCGGACAGATCAACTCTCCGATAACAATCATGACTGCCTTTTAACGAGTCGGCTGCTCCCAGGTCGGCTTCCGTTTTTCAAGGAAAGCATCGATGCCTTCTCCCGCATCATGACTCATCATGTTCTCGGCCATCACATTGCCTGCAAACTCATAGGCGTCGGACAATGACATCTGCCTTTGCGGGTTAAACATGGATTTACCATATCGAACGGCGGAAGGACTTTTGCTCAGAATCTTCTCCACTTTCGCAGCAACTGCATCGTCCAGTTCAGCGTCGTCCACAACACTGCTAATCAGCCCCCAATCCAGCGCCGTTTCTGCATCAATAACATCACCGGTCACCAACATATCAAAAGCTCGTTTAGCCGAGATAGTTCTTGAAAGAGCAACAGCAGGCGTTGAACAGAACAATCCAACGTTGATCCCCGGTACAGCGAAACGAGCGGATCTGGCCGCGATAACCAGATCACAGCTGGCTACCAGCTGACAGCCGGCTGCAGCCGCTATACCGCCAACTTTTGCGATAACCGGAACGGGCAGCGCTACGATACTCTGCATCATTTTGCCGCAACGCTTGAACAATGCCTGATAATATTCCCGTTCAGGATGTGAGCGCATTTCCTGCAGATCATGACCGGCACAGAAGCCGCGACCTTCAGCGCTGATAACCACACAGCGAACACTGGGATCTTGTGCGATATAGTCAAGTTGGACCTGCAAGGCAGCCAACATCGCTTCAGACAGTGTATTCAGTTTATCCGGCCGGTTAAGAGAAAGAAATACCGCACCATTACTGTCAGTTCTCAGCAGAATGTCGTCTTTTGGTGAATTCACAGGCATACCTTCTCTCCTCGAAATATCAGGTTTATGAATGATTGATTTCGACAGTGGCCGTTATTGAGTTTCTGATGAAACAGTTTTTGTGTGCACTATCATGAATTTTAGCAATCGCGGCCTGATCCGGGCGTTTGTCACCACTGAAAACGATCTTCGGCGTCAGGATTACACGTGTAACTTCCATCCCGCCTTTTGAACTTTTCTCCAGAAAACCCTGTGGATTGTCCTGATAGGATTCTACGCAAAAGCCTTGAAACTCTGCGATCGCCAAAAAAAACAACATATGGCAACTGGAGACGGCGCTCACGAGCATCTGCTCTGGATCAGCGCAATTGGAATCGCCTTTGAAATCTACAGATGCAGAAACATCAAGCTTTTGGTTGCCGTTTAAGGTAACTACGTGGTTGCGAGAGTACGTTTTTGCGTCTGCGCTGTGCGGCTGCCGGTGCCAGTTGATTTCTGCTTCATGAATGGACACGTTAAAAGAACCTCTTAAATACTTTTCCGATAATGAACAATGCTAACAAAGCCAATTCTCATCTGTAAACTGACACTTCCTAAGCACATAGTTAACGAAATCTAATGCAAGGCAAGATTTGACTCTCATTTAACTCACACCAAAACAGCTAAGGCAATCCCCCGGGACCTGCAAACAGGCCTGCCACGAGCCTCAGGGCTGAAATCATGGCGCGGGTTTGCAGAGATACGGTGCCTTTAGAGGAACAGCAACATCAATACTGACGAGTACTACTGCCCATAAGTACCGTATCCGCTGTGTTGCACTACTGAGGGAAGGGCTCAAGCCGAAGCGCACTCAGCGCCCTCTGTTCCAGGTCTCGCGTCTGCACCTTTCAGGATCCACAGAGAACAACCGGGACCCATTTGCAGGCACGCCAGCAAAAAACTCAGTTGCATTACGAATCCTAATCGTTGCAGTTAGGAAGCATCGTTTTACAGGCGGCATCCATCAAGATAGTCTGACTCCTATGTGAGCTGAATGAAGATCCCTCAGGATTTTTCAGGTGCTGGGATAAAAGATTCAAATTCGTCATACGTACATTTTAATAAAAGGCTGTTAGACGTCGAAAAGTAAGCGACTTAATGCCTGTACTTTCATCACCCTGGTGATAACTCGAGCCAACGGAGTAAGCCGAACATGAAAACCATCGACGTCGAGTATGCAATTATTGGGGCTGGAACAGCCGGATTAGGCGCTTACTCCAAAATCAGTCGCAAAACGGACAGCCTGGTTATGATTCAAGATGGTCCCTACGGCACCACTTGCGCACGAGTCGGCTGTATGCCCAGCAAGCTACTGATCACTGCAGCTGAATATGCACATCATATTGATACCAGTGAGTTTTTTGGTGTCAAAAGCCAGGGCGTAGTCGATGGAAGTAAAGTGCTGGAACGATTGCGCAGGGAACGGGATCATCGATTTGTAGCGCGTAATCTTCAGTATGTAGAAAATATACCTGCACATCATAAAATTGAAGGTCGCGCCCGTTTTATTGCACCAGGCCATCTGATTGTGGGCGAAGACACCGAAGTCAAGGCAAAGAAAATCATTCTTGCCTGTGGCTCACGGCCTGAAGTGAGTGAAGTGTTCGAGCCTGTTGTGTCGCGCGTCCTTACCAGCGATACGATATTCGAGATAACAGACCTGCCTCGCTCGGTTGCTGTAATCGGCCTGGGAGTTATTGCACTGGAACTTGGGCAAGCACTGCATCGCCTGGGGGTTGACACGACGCTGTATGGTCGCTCAGGAAGAATAGGCGGCCTCACTCACCCCGAGATGCAGCAGGAAACGCTTAAAACCCTCAGCAAGGAACTGCAGATCTACCCCAGCGGTACCGTGGAGAAAACCTGGGAGGATGAAGGCGCCTGGATCCAATACCGACAATCAAATGGCGAGACGGTGACCAAGGTATTCGACCGGGTGCTGGTTGCAACAGGCAGGGTGTCCAATGTCGATCGATTGGATCTTCAGGCAGCAGGTGTCGACAGTGATCAGTACGGTCATTTTTCATTCGACCCCGAAACACTGTCCTACCCCGGCCACTCCATTTTCATCGCAGGCGATGCCACCGACGATTTACCGGTATGGCACGAAGCCTTCGATGAGGGCCGTATCGCAGCGGACAATGCCCTGAACTACCCGAATACAGTTGACACCAAACGTCGAACGCCTCTGATGATCTACTTTACCGACCCGCAAATGGCGATCGTAGGTAAAACGTACCAGGAACTGCAGAACCGGGAGATTATCGTTGGCGAGTTGCCATTCGATAGCCCGCGGCATATTGTTTGGAACAAAGTCGATGGGCGCATTCAAGTGTATTTGGATGCTGGCACAGGTCGGATTCTGGGGGCAGAGCTACTCGGCTACCAGGCCGAACACCTTGCTCATATACTGGCTCTGGCCATCACGCACCAGATGACCGCCGAACAGGTACTGGAGATGCCCATTTACCATCCGAGCGCCGAAGAGCTCTTACGAGACGTATTGATAGACGCCCAGCGTAAAAGATAGAGTTCCACCTCGCTATTTAGCGAGAATGCTCCTTGAACAGACAGTTGAGAAATTGACTTATATCGATATCACAGTCGGTTGTTATTTTGGCAGCGACTCACGGACGTTTTGGTCATCCTTTGCCCAGCCTTTCAGCGAGCGCAGCCTATGGAACCTATCCGAGGACTTAGCCGCTACGGTTTACGTAGCGGCTTTTTAGCTTTTTTGGAGTGCTGGCGCACGCTCCACTGCTGTAGCCTTTTAGATGCGGACTACGGCTCTGACAATACACCACTGAATTAAGGTTCACATTGTCGGATGAAAGACCGCAAGCCATTCTCTCCAAGAGTCTTTTAACGACAGCGCACTGATGTTTGAGCGCTTCCACGCTCTCCCTTACCCCGTGTTTCTCGACAGTGGTCAGTTCGGCGCTTCACGGGGCAGGTTCGATATCATCAGTGTCCGCCTTAATTTAAACATATCAACACATTAAAATCATATAGTTAAACCGAAAAATTCTGTTCGAAATATGATACTCAAGCACCAGCAGAACTAATCAACCTGCTTAGAAAACGTCAATTTACAGCAACGCTCGCTGTTCTTAGGATGGCAACACGGACTTATTCCGGCACTGTGATAATAACAACAGAATAGACAGGATCTTGTTGATGAACCAAACAGCTCAACCCGCTGCAGTTCCAAGCGCTGCAGTTCAAAGCGTTGCATCGTCGAATGCGTACGATACGGACTATGAGTTAGGGCAGGATAACGTTCAGATTATGGGTATGGATATCCATAACCCCGTATTTGGCATAAGTGCAGCCTTGATTCTTTTTTTCATTATCGGAACACTGCTGTTTCCCGCCGAAGCCAAGGTGGCCCTGACAGGCGCCAGGAGCTGGTCGATCGAAAACTTCGACTGGCTTTTCATGATTGGCTGCAATGCCTTCGTTATTTTCTGCCTGGCCATGATCGTATTGCCGATCGGCGGTGTCCGTCTCGGCGGTACCGCCGCTCGACCGGAATTCTCCACCGTCTCCTGGTTCTCGATGCTGTTTGCCGCCGGCATGGGTATCGGCCTGATGTTCTGGAGTGTGGCGGAGCCGGTCGCCTATTACACCGACTGGTACGGCACGCCGCTAAACGCCGCAGCCAAGACTCCGGAAGGCGCTTCGATGGCGCTGGGTGCCACCATGTTCCACTGGGGTCTGCACCCCTGGGCAATTTACGGTGTCGTCGCACTGGCGCTGGCGTTCTTCTGCTACAACAAGGGCCTGCCGATGACCATTCGTTCGGCCTTCTATCCACTGCTGGGTGAGCGCTGCTGGGGACCGATCGGTCACGTCATTGACATCCTGGCGGTGCTGGCGACCATCTTCGGTCTGGCGACCTCCCTCGGACTTGGTGCCCAGCAAGCCGCCAGTGGTCTGAACTATCTGTTTGGCATCGAAAACAACATCAGCACTCAGATCGCTGTGATCGTCGGCGTGACCTGTGTAGCACTGATTTCCGTGGCACGCGGTCTCGACGGTGGCGTCAAGCTGCTCAGCAACATCAACATGATTATCGCCGCAGGCCTGGTCGCGCTGGTTATCGTTCTCGGCCCGACCTTGGAAATCTTCCGCTCCATGGGCTCCATCCTGGGCAGCTATGCCGAAAACATCGTGCCGCTGAGCAACTGGGTCGGCCGTGAAGACAGCACCTGGTTCCACGGTTGGACCGTGTTCTACTGGGCATGGTGGGTGTCCTGGTCGCCGTTCGTCGGCATGTTTATTGCCCGTGTCTCCAAAGGCCGTACCGTTCGCGAGTTCATGACCGCCGTGCTGCTGGTCCCGACCCTGGTGACCGTTATCTGGATGGGCGTGTTCGGTGGTACCGCTCTGGAGCAGGCGCAGTCTGGCGTCGGTGCACTGGCGGGTGGCATCTCCGATGTTTCGCTGGCAATGTTCCAGATGTTCGAAAACCTGCCGCTGACCATGTTGATGTCCTTCGTCGCCGTTATGCTGGTACTGGTGTTCTTCATCACCTCAGCCGACTCCGGCTCGCTGGTCATCGACAGTATCACCTCCGGCGGCAAGACCGACGCTCCCATGCTACAGCGCCTGTTCTGGGCTACTCTGGTGGGCATTATCGCCGGCGTACTGCTGATCGGTGGTGGCTCCGAAGCACTGACGGCACTGCAGGCCGGTGCAATCACAACCGGGCTGCCGTTTACTCTGGTGCTGACGCTGATGTGTGTAAGCCTATACAAAGGGCTCAAAACCGAAGTACGGTAGTGCTCCTTCAGAAAAAAGCCGGCCTTATGCCTAATGCCGATCAGTTAGGGACCTGCGAATAAGTCCCAATGAGGCTCTGGCTTGCAGCGCGGGCCGGAATCGAGGCGCCGTTTCGAAGGCATGCAGGAGCCTGTAGAGAAGCGGCAACAATGAGTCCGGTTCGCGCTGCAAGCCCCGAAGGGC
>JABXIM010000221.1 GCA_013373085.1 Oceanospirillaceae bacterium
CCGGTTTCCCGGGGCGCCCCGCCACTATTCCTGAGCTCTCCGACGCAAGCATCGTCCGACCGGACTAAGAACCGGCTCTCTGCCGGCCCGGCTCAGGCGGCCTCGCTGCGATACTGCGCCACGATCGCATCGACGGTGCGCCGTATATCGTTGCGACGATAATCCAGCAACGCCGCTTCGCCGGCATCGGGTTCGTAGGCGACGATATTGCCCCGCCCGGTATAGATCGCCGCGTCGGGCAGCAGCGGATGCTCATGGTCCAGCGAGGGTACCTCGGCCGCGCTGCCAAGGGCGCGGAAGAAGGTGGCGAAGTAGTCGGCAAAGGTCAGGTTCTCGTCGCCGACCAGGTACGCCTTGCCGGATTCGCCGCGCTGCAGCGCGCCCCAGACCGCTTCGGCCAGCGACTGGGTCGAGATGAAGTTGGAACCGCCTGCAGGCCCGTACACCGGCATCCCGTCGAGCTTGCCTTCGGCATACAGGGTGTACGCCTGGAACATCGGCACGCTGAGGCCGGGCTCGGTGCCGACGACGAAGGGCGCGTTGACGCTGCAAACGGCGAAGGCGTCCGTCGCCAGCGCACGCACGCCTTCGTCGGCCAGATGGCGGGAGCGGACATAGGGCTCGCGCTCGATCAGCTCCGGCATCACCTGCGGGTAGAAGCTGCCGACCAGCACCGCCCGGCGCACGCCGCCGGCCCGTGCCAGCCCGAACAGCGCGGGTATTGCCCGGGAGTTGACCTTGTCCCAGTAGGTGGCGTAATCCGCCCCCTCCGGCAGGTGGCGCACGTCGTGCCCGGCGGCGAAGACCAGCGCATCGAAGCCCTCGAAGTCCGCGGCGGTGAAATCGCCCTTGGTATAGTCGCGCAGCAGCAACGGCATCTGCGCCATCGCCGTTTCCGCCGCGGGCGGCTTGCGTGCCACGATGGTGACCTCGTTGCCCTGCGCCTGCAGATGGCAGGCGATACGGCCGCCGATCATGCCGGTGCCGCCGATAACCAGTATTTTCATAGTTGTCTCCTTGTAAAACCGTTGCATCGCTTCCCCCTCCTCAGGTACCTGCCCCCGGCATCGCGACCGGCACGGTGGTGGTGCATTCGACGTTCAGACGACGTTCGGCAAATAGCCACTCGCCCTTCTGCCGTACCAGGCGGTCCTGGTAGCGGATATACCAGTCGAGCTTGTTACCGTCGGATTGCAGGTGGCTGGCGACGCAGTAGGCCTCGCCGCGGGCCTGGTCACCCTGTACCTGGTACAGCAGGTTGTGCACGTTGTGCATCGTCCAGCTAAAGGGGGCGACTCCGCCGATGACCGCTTCGGCCACGTCGCGACTGATCTCGAATCCGGGCCCAAGCAGGCGCATGTCGTTGGCGAAGCAGGCCGCCAGAGCGGCAGCATCGCGTCGATCGACGGCACTGGCATAGCGGTAGACCAGATGCTGTATAGCGAACTGGTCGGCAAGCACGTCAGGGGTCATGTTCCACTCCTGTTGTTGTTATTGGCCTGAGTCCTAGGGATGGCGCCGGGGCGGCTTTATCCAAGTGGATGCGATGTTGGCGAGGCGTCCCTGCTGGCACTCCCTTTTTTGTGGGAGATTCTATGGTACGGGACAAGCCTCCTCAGGCAGTTTTGGGTACATAGGCTTGTTCGTTTTTCATCATTGCAAAGGCGATCCCGGCCAGCTTTCTGGCTAGGGTTAGCGGTGGAATCAACGCCGGGTTCACCCACGGGGTTGTCGTCTACAGGCGGCACCGGCGCGCTTTGGTAGGAGCTCGCTCCGCGAGCGAATGGCTTGTGCGTGCGGCGCAACGACCGCGGGGTTCGCCCCGGGACTGGGCTCCTACACGGGGATCAGGACCTGTGGGAGCGGCGCCCCCGCCGCGAATATCCTGCTGCCGCGAATGACCCACTGCCAGATCGGTTCGCGGCGCGGGAAGTGCCCTTTGGGGTACGCCACTCCCACCAAAGCAGGGCGGAGCCGTTGTCGCAGGCCCTCAGGCCGGGATATAGTCGCCGCCGTTGACGTCCAGGGTGGCGCCGGTGACGGCCGCGGCGTAGTCGGAGATCAGGAAGAGTGCGGCGCGGGCGCAGTCGTCGTCGGTCGGGATCTTGCCCAGCGCGATGGACCGGGCGATACCGCCAATGATCTGCTCCTCCGGGATGCCCTTTTCGGCGGCGGTGTGCCGAACGTAGCCCTGCACCGGCGCGCCCCACATCCAGCCCATGTGGGCCGAGTTCACTCGGATGCCGTAGCCGCCCAGCTCTTTGGCCAGGTACTTGACCGCCGTGCCCAGCGCCCCCTTGGAAGCGGCGTAGCCCGACTCCCCGCCGATATCGAGCACCACCGGCTTGCGGGTGGCCTGGGTGTTGATCATCACCATGGCACCGCCGCCCTGCTCCTTCATCGCCGGGATCACCGCCTGGGTCAGCTGCATGGTCCCGATCAGGTTGGTCTCCACTGTCTTGCGCCACACGTCGAGGTCGGCCTTTTCGATCGGCTCGAAGTTGCCGTGGTAGTAGGCGCTGTTGATCAGCGCATCGACGCGGCCGAAGGTCTCGAGTGCGCTCTGCACCAGCCGCTGGCACTGGGCGGAATCACAGATATCGGTCGGCACGCAGAGGATGCGGCAGTCCGGTACCCGCGCTTCGATTTCGATCCGGGCCTCGTCCAGTTTGGCCGCCGTCCGGGCGGCCAACACCAGCCCACGGGCGCCTTCCTGCGCGGCGATGGTCGCCAGCTTGATACCCAGCCCCGGGCCGATGCCGGAAATCATCACCACCTTGTTTTTCAGCAGCATGTTTTTGTCCTTGTTGTTTTTTCGGGTGAAATGCATTCGTGGCGGGGAAGTGCCCTTTGGGTGCGCTGCTCCTACAAAAGCAAGATAGATCCGTGGGAGCGGCGCCCCGCCGCGA
>JABXIM010000033.1 GCA_013373085.1 Oceanospirillaceae bacterium
GCTTGGAGATTTCACCGGAAGGAACCATTCGGCCTGATAACTTGAGTCCGATATATGTCAATGGATTATCAATTAAAGAGGCAGAACAGAAGATTATTACTAGGTTAGGCCAAATCTATAATGGTTTGAAAGGTGATCCTCCTACAATATTTTTTCAGGTAAGCTTGGGAAATGTTAGGACTGTGAATGTATCAGTTGTAGGAGAGGTTAACCAGCCAGGGAATTATTCTCTAACATCTCTTTCTACGGTCTTTACCTCTCTCTATGCTGCTGGTGGTCCAACTGAGCAAGGGACTTTTAGAAATGTTCAACTAGTTCGAAATGGAAAGCTTGAGGCGACTATCGACTTGTATGACTTTTTGATTAATGGAATTCAGGATAACAATCTTCGAGTTAAGAGTGGAGATGTGATAATCGTTAGGCCTTATGAGTCAAGGGTTGAACTGGATGGTGAGGTAAAACGTCCTGGGTACTATGAAATTTTGGAGGGAGAAACCTTTTCAGAGCTCTTGGACTTTGCGGGAGGATTTACCAATACAGCCTATAAAGCCCTAGTCACTGCAAGGAGGAATGGATTGAAAGAAAGAGAAGTGGTTGATGTTAACGCTTCCGATTTTGATACTTTTCGACCAAAGGATGGTGATGTCTTCGAAATCACCCCTATACTTGACAGATACAAAAATAGGGTTCAAATTGATGGTGCTGTTTATAGAGAAGGAGAGTATGAGCTGACTCCAGGCTTGACCTTAAAGCAGCTTATAGAGAAGGCCGATGGTCTTAGAGGAGATGTGTTTATGACTCGAGCTACGGTCTATCGGATGAATGAGGATTTTTCTCAGGATGTAATTCCTGTTGATCTAGCTCAGCTAATGAACGGAACAATCCCAGACATAACATTGATGAGAGAAGATATTGTGAGTATCAGTTCTATTTACTCGCTTAGAGAAGAATATATCGTTCAAATTTCTGGAGAGGTTTTGGAAGGGGGGGTCTACCCATTCTTCAGGCAAATGACAGTTCAAGATTTAATTGTTTTGGCTGGGGGGCTTACGGAAGGGGCTTCAGGTGCGATGGTCGAGATTTCTAGAAGAAATAAGAATCCATCATTGAATACAATGGCTGAAATCATAACGCTACAAATTGATAAGTCTCTTTCTTTATCAACTGAGGACAGAAATGAACTACTTCAACCATTTGATCAAATATACATTAGGAAAACCCCTGGTTATACTATTCAGCAGCAGGTAACTGTTGAAGGAGAGGTAATTGCTCCTGGCACCTATTCGATTAGTAGAAAGGATGAACGAATATCAGATATTTTGAAAAGAGCCCAGGGATTAACAACCTATGCATATCCTGAGGGAGCCATACTTGTAAGAAGAACGGAGTTTTCTTCTGCAAAGTCTAATGATGAAATTTCTCAAGAGTATTTACAGCAGCTTAGATCTAAACTTTTGAGCGATGAGTCTGCATTGAAGAATATTAGCCAAACTAGGCTGATTGAAAGGTTAAATAAGATTCAAAACAAGGTTGCTCCAGATAACGAAGCAGATGTAGTTGGGTCAAGAATAAGAAGGGAGAATATTCAGGATATTCAAGAGCAAGATTCTCTTATCAGAGATGTTGAAATTAAAGAGGAAGAACCAACGGTACTTGACCTAATGAAAATTCTTGATGCGCCTGGCTCTAAGTATGATTTTATTGTTAAAGAAGGGGATGTTATTTCTATTCCATCCAAATTGGAAACAGTAAGAATTGCCGGAGAAGTAATTTCACCTTTGAATGTTCGCTTTGACGAGACCTTCAATTTTAAAGATTACATCAACGATGCCGGAGGATTTACATCAACAGCTAAAAAGGGAAGAAGCTATATTCAGTATCCAAATGGAAGGAGAAAGCAGACAAAACGTTTTTTGTTCTTTAAATTTTACCCCAAGGTTGAACCAGGCTCAACGATTTTTGTGAGTAGGAAACCTGAAAGGGAAGGGATTGGTCCTTCAGGTTGGATTTCCATCGGTACTGGATTGGCGACATTTGGATTGGTAACTATTCAGGCAATCAGGTTAATTGAGAATAATTGATGGGCTCGCAATAAATTAAAACTATAGTTATTTTCACGTTATACTTACGTTGACAAAGTGATTAAGTGTAGATATTTAATATCGATAAATTTATTGACTTGAATTATTATTCTATTACACTTTTAATTGTATTAAGTTTTTAACTTGGATGGAATCGAATAACAATAAAGGAATTGAACAAATCTCACTTTTGAAAGTGATGAATGATCTTTTGTTACATCGAAAACTGGTGGTTCTTTTTTGTATCATCTTCTTTATTCTTGGAACCATTATATCTTTGTTATCTCCTAAGTATTGGACTACTAATTTGACACTATTACCTGAAGAGGCTTCAACCTCTTTAGGAGGGAGTTCTTTGGGTGGATTGGCAAGTATCGCAGGTTTCAATTTATCTGGAGCCTCTTCTGGAAGTATTTCACCGGATGTTTACCCAACCATTTTATCCAGTACACCTTTCCTCATGTTTTTATATGAATCTGAAGTGCGAGTTGATAAAATTCCGGGACAGATGACTTTGGGGGTATTTTTGAATAGGCACCATAGAAGCTACAGTTTTTCTGTAAAAAGCTGGCTTTCTTCATTATTCTCTGGCGAGAGGGGTGGCACTCACGCTTCGGCAGATAGTAGCGAGATACTTGAACTGACTGAGAAGGAATTCAACGCATTAAGGAAAATACAGAGCTCAATAGATGTTGTAGTCGAGCGCAAAACGGGATTGGTAAAAATTAGCGCTGAATTTCAAGACCCTTCAGTATCGGCAGAAGTTGCGTTGTTAACCACATATTATATCCAAAACTATATCAGTGACTACCATACAACCAGGGAAAGAAGAAATCTGACCTTTTTAGAAAAGCAATTAGAGGTGAAAAGGAGACTTTATAATAATTCCCTGCAAAAGTTGGCTGAATTCAAAGACTCAAATATTGGACCTTTAACCAATCGAGCTGATATTGAACTGAAAAATCTTGAAAACGAGTTCGATCTAGCCTTTAACATCTATTCAACAGTGAACAAACAGCTTGAGGAGGCTAAGTTGGTTCTGGAAGATGAATCAATATCCTTTCAAGTGATTGAGCCCGTTAAAAAGCCTATTATTAAGTCTAAACCTAAAAGGCTTTCGATGATCATTTTATTTACATTTTTAGGATTTGTTTTTTCGGCCTTTGCAATCCAGATTCGTTCAAATTTTAAATCAATAGACTCTGTTTAATAGACGGAGTCCCTGAATGAGCAGTACAATTTCAAAGTCTATAGTCTGGAGCCTATCAGATAAGTTTGGTTTTCAGGTAATTGGCCTTCTGGTACAATTGATATTGGCCAGAATGCTCAATCCAGATGATTTTGGGGCGTTGGGTATCGTAATGATATTTATTACCCTTTCCAACTTGATTTTGGATGGAGGCTTTGGGGCTGCAATTATAAACAAGACAGATGTAACTGACACAGATCTATGTTCGGTTTTCTATTTAAACATGATCATTTCGGTGATTTTATATGTGGTGCTGTGGTTTACCTCTAGCCTGATCGAGACGTTTTTCGACATTCAAGCTTTGGCTATCCTGATAAAGGTTGGAGGTTTGGCATTCCTAATAAATGCAGCTGGGATTGTTCAAAACGCACTGACCATGCGTGACATGCAATTCCATATTTTGGCAAGGGTAAGGTTAATTTCACTTTCATTAGCATCATTTGTAGCCATTTCAACGGCCTATGTTGGGTTTGGTGTTTGGTCGCTTATCTTCTTTCAGTTGTCTATGGCTGTTTTTAAGGTAATCGGACTTTGGATATACTCTAAATGGAGGCTCAGTAGAAACTTTAGTAAAGAAGCTATTAAGAAGATGTTTCCGTATGGATCGAGTCTTATGGTGTCTGGTGTTGTTTCGGAATTATTTGAAAACATATATTCGATCGTCATAGGCCGTAGTTTCAGTTCTTACAATCTTGGACTCTATTATCAGTCGAAGAACATTCAAACCCTTCCAGTATTGACATTTTCATCAGCCATAGAGAATGTGATTTTCTCATCATTTTCTAGGTTTAAAAACTCTGTTGAAGTGATGAAGTGCTCTTTCAGAAAGGCGCTGAAATTGGAATGTATAATTATTTTTCCTTTGATGCTTGGCCTAGTGTTTTTGGCAGAACCATTGGTGACAGTCTTGTTTACGGATAAGTGGATAGAGATGGTGCCCATTTTGAGGATTATGGCGTTTTCCGGAATGATGTACCCAATTGCGGTAGTAAACATGAATATTCTTAAAGTTACGGGCAGGTCAGATTTGTATTTCCGTCTCACGTTGGTTACCAGAACAATTATTGTTTGTCTACTGGTTTTTAGCTTTAAGTATGGGCTATTGGCCTTAATTGCTGTAAGAAGCATTTCAAGTTTGGTCAATGGCCTTATATACCAGCATTATGCTGGAAGAATGATCTCTTATAATTTAATACATCAGTACAAAGACTTGTGGAGGATTCTGTTGGCCGGTTTGATCATGTCTGCTTCCCTATTCTTGTTTACAGAGTTTTATAAAAACCAAATGTTGGTTCAACTTATATTAGGAGGGATGATTGGAGGACTTATTTATCTTTTTTCCCTTGTCCTACTCAAAGAGAGCTTCCTACATGAGATTTTGAATTATGGTAAGTCGATAACGTTTAAGAAATGATACCAGTAACAAAACCATTTGCTCCACCCATTGAAGAATATCAACGCTATTTAGAAGATATTTGGTCGAGAAAATGGTTCACAAATAATGGCCCTTTAGTCAATGATTTTGAATTAAAGATAAAGCAGAGATTAAATCAAAAGCATTTCTTGTTTGTCAACAATGGAACCATTGCTATTCAATTGGCTATTAAGGCTTTAGGAATAAAAAAGAAGGTGATTACCACCCCTTTCAGCTATGTTGCTACTACATCAAGTTTGGTATGGGAGGGTTGTAAACCTGTTTTTGTAGATATACAAAAGGATACATTCAACATAGATCCTGCCAAGATAGAAGAGGTGATTGACCAAGATGCAGAGGCCATTTTAGCCACTCATTGTTTTGGCAATGCTTGTGATATTGATGCGATCCATGCAATTGCAAAAAAATACAATCTCAAGGTAATCTATGATGCAGCACATTGCTTTGGCACTTCTTATCAAGGCAAGTGCATCTTTGGTTATGGCGATATCTCAACCACTAGTTTCCACGCGACAAAAATATTCCATACAATAGAGGGTGGGGGAGTGTTCTCTCAAAACCCGCAACTCCTGCGGAGAATGGCCTACATGCGCAACTTTGGTCATGATGGACCCGAGCAGTTTCAAGGTTTGGGGATAAATGGTAAGAATTCAGAGTTTCATGCGGCCATGGGATTGGCCAACCTTAAGTATATTGATGAAATACTGAAGGAAAGAAAGACGCAGTTTGAAAGATACGATTCTTTACTGGAAAAGCTCAGGGTTGAAAAGCAACGGATTCAAAAAGGTACAGACTACAATTACTCTTACTATCCTATCGTCTTCGAATCGGAAGAAGTCACGATGAAAATGAAGCTGGAATTAGAGAAACGTGAGATTTTTCCAAGAAGGTATTTTTATCCAAGCCTGAGCAGTTTGAATTATGTAGAGAAGACTGAGACGCCAATTTCTGATAATATTGCATCCCGAATCCTTTGCCTACCTTTATTTCATGACTTGAGTGTTCAAGAACAGGTTTTGATTTCCAGAGTTTTACTACGTGAGCAAAATAATTGATGATTAAGAAGAATATACTGGTTTTTCCATGTGGGTCAGAAGTGGGTTTGGAAATATTCAGGTCATTGGAGCATTCTATTCATTTCAATCTGATTGGAGCAAATAGTGTTGATGATCACGGGAAGTTTGTGTTCAAAAACTACATTGGTAATATTCCTTTTGCTACTGAAGCAAATTTCATTGATGAGATGTGCAAAATAGTATCTGAGAAGAAGATAGATGCTATTTATCCGGCCATGGATAGTGTGATTGCCATACTAAAGCAGAATGAGGAAAAACTGGGCTGCACTGTAATATCCTCGGATGTAGAAACCACAGAAATATGCTTGTCAAAATCTAAAACATATACCAAGCTCCAGGGGATAGTTAAAGTTCCAGGCACGTTTTCTCGCTTAGATGAAGTAGATAGCTATCCGGTATTCCTTAAACCAGATATCGGCTATGGATCTAGAGGGGCACTAATGTCCAGTTCTCGTGAAGAATCTGAGCAGCACATCGCTAAATACCCTAACACTCTCATTTGTGAATTCCTCTCAGGAAGAGAATATACAATTGATTGTTTTACGGATTTCAATGGAGATTTGCTCTTTTTTGGCCCAAGGCAGCGTAAGCGAATTTCTAATGGAATAAGCGTAAACACTTCTACAATGTCAGAAAGGACGCGCTTTAGAGAAATTGCCAAAAAAATAAATGACAAACTTTCATTTAATGGGGCTTGGTTCTTTCAGGTAAAAGAAAACGAAGAACGAGAATTGATTCTTTTGGAGGTTGCCTCAAGAATGGGAGGCTCATCAGCTGTTTATAGAGCTAAAGGAATCAATTTTGCCAGCTTATCAGTATTTAACGCATTTAAAATGCCCGTTTCGATACTTGAAAATCCATACGAGGTTGAAATGGATCGGGCATTGAATAATAGATACAAACTGAACATCTCTTTTCAGCATATTTATGTTGATTTCGATGATACTTTAATAGTGGATGAAAAGGTCAATAGTCGGTTGATCGGTGTTTTGTATGAGTTTTTGAACGAAGGTAAAAAACTGTACCTCATTACTAAACACACTCATGATATACATGAGTCATTGAAAAAGTATAGGTTAGACGGATTGTTTGACATAATCTATCATCTGGATCCAAGTGATATCAAGAGTAAATTTATTGCTCATGAAGACGCCATTTTCATAGATGACTCTTTTAGTGAACGAAAGGGTATTCTAAAGAGCCTGGATCTTCCGGTATTTAGCGTGGATATGATTGAAACTTTGGAGAATTGATTAAGCCAAACAGCTTTGGGCCTGAAGAATACAATAGACAGTATTTTTAGAATGGATTTTGCAACCACAAAAGAATATTCAAAGGAAGACATAAGAAAAGTCCAGATGGAACTTTTGTCAATGGGTGAAGCAGTATGCAATATTTTGTGTAAGTACGATATTCCACATTTTATTTCCTTTGGAACCTTGTTAGGTGCAGTGAGGCATCAGGGGTTTGTACCATGGGATGATGACTTCGATTTGTTCTTATTTGATGATACCTATGATCAGGCCATGCTTCATCTGGAAGAAGAGTTGCCCAGCCATTTACTTGTACATGGGCATAAGAATGACCCAATTTATTTTCCTGCATGGAATCGTGTTGTCAACACTAAAACCAAAGTAGAGGATGGAGGGTTATATAACCCAGACAATAACATGCTAAAGTATCAGTGTATAGGTGTAGACATGTATAGGCTGAAGAAAATGGGTAAGCACCAAATAAGAAGGTATAAGCTGGAAGAAGCTCTGAAGTTTTTTCAGAGGAAGCATGATTTTGGGATTATAAGTGACCAGACGTACTCAGATGAAAGCCAAAAACTACAAATGGCACTTAAGAGTGCGATTGTTGAAGAAGAAAGTTCCACTGATAAGTCAGAGGTGTTCATGTTTATGATTACTCTTAAGGATCCAATAAACCCAGAAGATTTACTGCCTCTTAAGATGTATAAATTCGAAGGGGAGGAGTTTTACGGGCCAAAGGATCATTCACCCCTGTTGGAGTCTACTTACGGAGATTATATGAAAATACCTGAGTACAAGAATAGAAAGCCTCATTATCTCAAGGTCATTTTCTATGAGTAGTAATCTTGGCCTTTGTAATGATTCTCTCTACTAAAGAAACTCTCCTTAAATTTGACATTGTATGAAGCACAAGTTCATTGAAGTTCTTCAAGATAGCTTCGTCCGGAAAAGGGCTCTACTGGCTTTCAACGTTCAAAATATTTACCATTTACAAATTTTGAATGAAGTCACAGATGAACTCAAGCTACCTGTTATCGCTCAGTTCTCAGTCAGGTTTGCAAGGCATTTGGAAAGTAGATATGGCTATGACTTGCTTAGAAGGACATTTAGAAATGATTACATCTATTTTCATCTGGATCACTGTCAGGATTTAGACTTTATTAGGTCTTGTATAGATCACGGTTTTGATGGGGTCATGTATGATGGTTCTGCAGAGTCTTTGGACCTAAATATTCAGAATACTAAGCTTATAATAAACCATGCCCAAAGGAACAACTGTGTAGTTGAAGCTGAATTGGGAGAAATTGGTGGCGTAGAAGATGGTGTTGGAAGTGAAAGAATGGTCTATGCCAGTTTGAATGAAGTGGGTAATTTTGTAGACGAAACAAAAGTTCCACTCCTCGCGCTTGGCATTGGCAATGCGCACGGGTTCTATACTACCCTTAAAAATATTGACACCTCAATCCTCCACAAAGCACAATCACTTTTGGGGGGAACTCAATGGTTTGTTTTGCATGGTGGTTCTGGATTAAGTGATAATCTGGTAAAAGATACAATTGCTGCCGGTGTTGTCAAGATTAATTACTCAACTCAGTTGAAGCAATTGACCAACGATGCTATTGCCAAGTACTTGGAAAGGGGGGAACTATTTAATGAAATCAATTTCGAAAAGAACTTAAGGAATGAAATATCACCCTTTTTCAAGGGATTAATAATCAAGTATACCGAGTAAATGAGTAATTATCTGGTAGTTAATTTAGGACTCAAATCAATCAGGGTCATAGTATTTGATGAAAATGGAAAACAGATTTACGTTGATGCAAGGCCAGTATTTTCCAAACTAAGAGGTGAAAAGGTCGAACAAGACGGCAATGAATGGAAAATGCTACTTCATGAATTAATGCATGAGTTGAATAGCAGAACAACGCTGGCCACGACCATATCACATATTACTGCTACTACAAGTTCTTCATGTATTCTTGGCGTTGATGAGCAGGGCAGTCCTGTTTCACCTGTTATGATGGTTTCGGACAAAAGGTCAAAGACTGAAGTTGAGGATATACTTGACAGTATAGAATTCAAGGATGGGGCTGTAAAATATCAGTATAAATGCTCCACCTCCTCCACTATACCCAAGGTGCTTTGGTATAAGAGAAATGAGCGAGAAGTTTACAATAAAGTTTTTAAATGGATAGGAGCCGGTGAGTTCATCCATCATTTTTTCACAGGCGAATATGTAACCGATGCCTTGAATGCAGGAAAAGCTTTTTACAATGGCCATGAATACGACCCTGACCTGTTTGCGAGATATGAGTTGAAAGGCGAGGCATTTCCGAGTGTCGTGGATATCGGAACGGAAATTGAGTTAGACAACCAGGTTACTTCTGAATACAATCTACCCCGCGATTGCAAACTGGTAGTAACAACCTATGATGCTATTTGTGCAGTAATTGGGGCCTATGACGGTTCAAACAATACGGCTTGCGATGTTTCTGGCACGGTAACCTCAGTACGTGTTTTAACTCCCAAGACAGTAAAGAATCATATCAGCCCAATTCTGCTTTCTCAAGAACTTGGTTTAGAAAACTTAAGGCTAATTGGTGCTTCAAATAATTTGGGAGGAGGAATCATTGAATGGTGTAAGCAGGCACTCTTTGATGAAAACAATAAGTACGTTTATTATGATATGGAAAACAGCGCTTCTAACTCTACAGTTGGAGCTAGTGGCATTGTATTTCTGCCCTATCTCCTGGGTGAAAGAGCTCCTTTCAAATCAGACAATGCAAAGGGTTCATTCTTCGGAATAAGCAGGCATTCTTCAAAAGATGATTTGACAAGGGCTGTCTTTGAATCAACTGCTTTTGTGACCAATGACCTCATGAATTTAATTGTTGATGCTGGTATTGAATTAGGCTCATTGAGTGTAAGTGGCGGTTTGGCGAGGTTTGATCTTATCAATCAAATAAAGGCAGATGTAACCAATAAAGATGTCAAAGTTTTGGAAAACTTTGAAAGTACTTCTGTAGGCGCTTTTGTATTATTAGGCTTGTCGATAGGGAAGTATGAAACGCTTCTTGAAGCTTGCCAGTCAATTGTAAAAATTCGAAAAATAATATCTCCTTCACAAAGTAGCCATGAAGTTTACGAGTCTTTTTTCAACCTTTACAAGTCTATAAATGAGGCCTTGGCAGACTCATACATTGCTCATGCAGATGCGCTCAAATCAATTGAAAGCTTGTCGTCAATCACCATTAAAAATCTGTAATGAAAATTAAGCCATTCATTCAATACGGCACCATTGATCCATCGGTACTAAAGGATTTTGTCCAAGGCGCAAGCATCGCGATCGTATGCTCAAATTCAGTTTGGAATAAGTCATATATAAGTTCAGTTATTGATTCTCTAAGTAGTGTTTACAATATCAAGTTGTATAAACATATGAGACCAAATGCTCCATTCTCAGATTTGCAACAGATCATCGATGACTACTCCGGTTCCAAACCAGATACCATCATTGGCATCGGAGGAGGTTCGGTAATTGATGCCTGTAAAGCACTGTCTGTATGTTTTGAAGGTAATTCTCTTCGGGATTTATTTTACAAAAGGAAGAACCTTGGTTCAAACAGTATTCATACGATAGCCATACCAACAACGGCCGGCACAGGAGCGGAATTATCGTTTGGTGCCATCTTGTACGATGACTTAGATGGAATCAAGGGAGGTCTGAGAGGAGAGGTATTGCAGCCGAACGTGGTTATGATAGATGTTAAATTATATGCTACCGCCCCCCCAAAGTTGATTGCTGAAGTCGGGTTTGATTGTCTGACACATGCTGTAGAAACCTACATATCTACAAAAAGCAACCCGATAGTTCAGTACCAATCATTATCGACAATAAGAACGGTCTTTTCCTGTCTACCCAATGCTGTTAAAGGAGATTTGCATGCCCTAAAACAAATGGCTATATCATCGGCCATGATGGGGGTAAACCTAGCATATAGTTCTACTTGTTTGCCACATAGAATTCAGTATGTAATTGGCCCAATGACAAGAACAAGCCATGCTCAAGGCCTTATAGCCCTCTACAAAGGCTGGACAAAGCTTTTGGAGGAAAACGGTTCCCAAACAAGTTTAGAAATCCTCGAAAGAGACATGGGTTATGACTTCAATTTGAGAGATGCAGTTAAAGAGCTAAAAAGCAAAGTGGATATTAACTATACTCTTGATACACTTGGTATTAAGGTTGAAGATGTTGAATTGGTTGCCAGCAAGGTGACAGGCAATGTTAAGAATGATCCAATTTATGAGAATGAAGAAACCATTGTGAAACTTTTAAAAGAATCTTTTTAGAATGACCGGAGTTGTACTTGCAGCTGGGAAGGGTAGTAGACTAGGAACTTATACCACAGCGCTTCCTAAGAGTTTATTGCCTCTCAACGATGAGGGATTATCCCTCTTAGATTTCAACCTGTGCCTTCTCTCCAAATTTGACTTGGAGAAAATAATTATTGTCACCGGGTTTCAGTCAGAGAAGATTGAAGCTGCAGCGTCAGGTTATGACAAGATTGAAATTGTATATAATCCATTTTGGGATTCTTGTAATGTGTTGGGGTCTCTATATATGGCCTTAGACAAAATCAACGATGATTTTTTGTTCTTGCATGCTGATACGCTGATGGAAGAGAAAGCATGGGAGTTACTGATAAATCAAGAGTCTGGTGACATGATTTTGCCATATGATGCTAAAGCTTGCGGAGAAGAGGAAATGAAAGTGCTCATTACTGAAGGTAAAGTGACTTCTATTTCTAAACTTTTCGACCCGTCTTTGGCTGATGGTGAATTTGTTGGAATAGCTAAATTCAAGGTATCTACTCTACCGTATTTCAAGAGCAAGGCGGAGAGATTTTTTAAGGATCGGAAAATGCATGAATATATGGAGGCCGTAATTCAATCATCGATTGATGATAATGTTTTTGATATAAGGCCGCTTGACATATCAGAATATCGATTTGTAGAAGTTGATTTTGTAGAAGATTATTTAAGGGCAAAGCAATTGTTCGGTTAAAAAATGAGAGAGAATTATCATTACTTATCAAAAGTAATGATAGTTCTTATAAATAATGTTAAAGGGTTCATTTGCACCAATTGTCATTTCAGTTTATGATCGAATGGATCATTTAAAGAGGTGCATACAAGCGCTTCAAGCCAACGAGTTGGCTTCAAAAACAGTGGTATATATAGTTTCTGATGCTGCGAAAGATGAGTCCGCAGCTCAAAAGGTCAAAGAAATCAGAAGCTACATTAGGAGTATTCAAGGATTCCTTGATATCGTTAAAATATTTCCGGAGCACAATTTAGGCTCCAAGACGGCCTCATTTACAGCTATCAAAATGGCCATAGAGAAGCATGATAAAATGATTAGGATGGAAGATGATGTCTTGGTCTCTCCTGACTTTCTCAGCTACATGAATGATGCTCTTGAGTATTACAAAAATGACATGAAAGTTTTCAGCATTTCATCTTACTCTCCGAGCCAGTTTTCTAGATTTGGCGACCCTGAGACTGTTTATTTTAGTCAAAGATTTAATCCCTGGGGTTATGGCACATGGCTGGATAGGTGGCGCATGATAGACTTTACCTTGCAAGACTTTGAAGATTTTTGCAGTAACCGGCAAAATAGGGCTAAACTAAATGAAATAGGCTCAGATGTCTATGCCCTCCTGAAGACTTACCCTGGAGAAGAATATCCACGTGATTTAGCAGTATGCTATAACTTGATAAAAAATAACATGTTCACTGTCTACCCATTTACCTCTCGATCAGTTAATACTGGTTTTGATGGTTCAGGCGAACATTCAGGTAGAAATATGAAAATTGACTCGGAAATTCTTAATAAGAATGCTAATCACTATGAATTTACACCATGCAAGGGTGCCACACTAGAAATGCTTGAGCCAGTCAGAAATTATCATACCCATGGCAATGAGAAGCTAAAACTAATACTGCACAGTATTGGGGTTCTCAATACACTGAGGAAACTCAGGAAAAGATTTGAATAAATCCTTAAATAGTAAGGCTCAAAGCGATTTTGCAAAAATCGACTTAGTTTTTTGGACAATAGTAATTGTTCTTGGGGCTACAGAGTTTGGAAATTTAGTTAGTCAATTAAGGTTTTTGAAGTACCTGCCATTGGCTGCGGCATTGATCCTTTTGGTCAAAAACAATTTCACGATATCTACCAGCCGGGTCAAGTATTTTGCTCCATTTTTGATGATCGTTCTGTGGAGTGCCACAAAACTGTTATTTGGACAGCCTATAAGTATTCCGGAACTGATATTCATTATCTCCTCTTTTATACTTTTCTTCTTTGAATTCAATCTGGATCTGAACTATAAGCTGATCAATCAATTCCTCTTTGCTTTCTTCTTTTTATCGGTTGGCCTCAAAATTCAAATTGACTTTTCCTTAGAAGCCCTTCTAGCTTCAGAAACCTCTTCCGGTGAAACTAATATGCTGCCCTTTTTGTTTGGCTTTTTCACCCTTTTCTGGGTGGTCAAAAGGAACTGGTTATATGTGGTAGTTAATATATTCTTCTCTATTTTAACCTTCAAACGAATCGCCATAGTTGGCATTATAATTGGCCTTTTATACTGGATTTTGCCCAGTCGATTCAAAAACTTTATTAATAGAATTCATCTTCCAATAATTATTAACCTGACGTTATTAATGTTTTTCTTTTTTGTGGCTAGTGGTGCTTTTGATGAGGCTGTAAAGGAATTAACTGGGCTTAGCATTGGTCATTTTACACAGGGAAGGTCTACTTTCTTTGAGTTGGTTTTTTCTCCTCTGGAGGAAATATCCCTTAGGGTACTATCCGTAGGGATTGGTCAGGGACAATTAGTGGAATTGCTTTTTTATCAATTAGGAGAGCGACAGTTGTTTCATAACGACCTTGTAAAAATTTTCGTTGAGAATGGTCTCATTGTTTTTCTCCTGTTTTTCTCTTTCTTCTATAGAAGGAAAACTCATAGTCAGATGCTCCTGGCACTATATCTCAACGTTTTGTTTATCACCGATAATACGCTAATTTATACTCCTGTCATCTTTTTATTCTTGCTGTTTACAGCAGAATTTGATATCCAACATACAAAAAATGTCCGGTAAGGTAAAGAAGAGAATAATTTTTCTGGTTCAGCTGCCACCACCACACCATGGTGCAGCATATATGAATGATAGAATCACGAGATTGGTTGGCAATATGGAGGATACAATCGAGTCGAGAGTCATTGACCTCTCTAACTCAAATAGCAGCAATGAAATTGGAGTCTTTGGTGTTTTCAAAGTTTTAAAAGGGCTAGGAACTTACGTTGAGTTTATCAAATTGCTGGTCTCTTTCCACCCTCAGATCGTATTTTTCAACTTTTCATCTCGGGGGGTTGCTTTGTTGAGAGACTACGTCTATTGCTTGCTCATGAAAGTTTTTAGGACTAGGTATATACTTTATTTGCAGATAAGTGGCTTTGACAAAAGAGCTGAAAGTAGTAGGCTTTGGAGGTTTATTTATAACAGTTCTTTTCATAACGCAAGGGTGGTTACCCTTTCCGATAGGTTGTCAAGAGAACTTAAACAGTTTAATTATTTAGAATCGTATACTCTTCCCAATGGTATTCACCCATATGACTCTGAATTACTTAAACAATCAACTCATAATGGTAGTGTAAGCAAACCTAAAGTCATTTTCCTTTCCAATTTGATGGTAGAAAAGGGTCTTTTCGATTTGATAGAAGCTTTGGGAGAAGTGTGTAAGAAGGGATATCAACTTGAATTTCAAATTGTCGGGGCTGAGGCAGATATCACGGTTGCTGAACTGAAAAAAAGCTTAGAAGAACATAATATTACAGGCTGCTCCACTTATTTGGGTAGCAAGTATAATGACGAGAAGTGGGAAGCATTAATGAACGCAGATATTTTTGTTTTCCCTAGCCATAAGGAGGCATTACCTTTGGTGATTTTGGAGGCCATGAACTGCGGGTTACCTATTCTGGCTTCGGATGTGGGAGGGATACCGGATATGATTCAAGACGGTAAATCTGGCCTTCTCTTCAGGGCACGGGACATTAATAATTTAAAAACGAAATTAGAGATTCTGATACAAGATGTCTCCTTGCGTGAGAGATTGGGTGCTGAGGCGAAAACGCTATTTTATGAACACTTTACACATAGTCATTTTGAGCAACGTCTGAAAGGGCTTTTGGAAAAATTAAGTATGTCTCAAGAGAAATCGAAAACAGGAATTAGAATGTATACCAAGTCTGTTCTTTAATCTAAAGCAAGTTCCTATCTATTAAAAAGCTTACTTAGCCTTAATTAACAACAAACCTTACAAAGAATCATGTTTTGCAATTAAGTTTCTGGAAATTAACAAGAGAAAGTGGGTGAAGTTTGACTTTGCTAAACTAATTTTGGGCAAAAGTTAATATTTGCAATATGGAGCACGTGTGCCTTTTAGGTTATAGGATAAATAAGTCTGATTTAAGTGAGATTCCACTTAATGAAAAAGTAGCTGTTAATTGTATCAATGCACACGCATACGCAGTTGCAAAAAAGGACGAATTATTTCAAGATGCATTAAAAGAATGTGACGTGCTTATTGCTGATGGTGTCAGTGTTGTTTGGGCAAATAAGCTTATAAATGGAGGTACAATAACCAAACAGCCAGGTTTTTCTCTTCATATGAGCTTGCTGGAAAGGTTGAATAAGTCAAATGGCACTTGCTTCTATCTCGGAGCAGCGAACAAAACGTTGGAGCTAATTCACGCTCGAATTGAAAATGAGTTTCCGAATGTATCTGTAAGGTCATTTTCTCCTCCTTATGTCAAAGAATTTAGTAAAGAACAAACTGACGAGATGATTCTTAAGGTTAATGAATTTTCTCCTCAGGTGTTGTTCGTAGGCATGACTGCTCCAAAACAAGAAAAATGGGTTCATAATAACTTAAGTAGGCTCGAAGCAAATGTGATTTGTTCAATTGGTGCTGCTTTTGATTTCTATGCAGGAACTGTAGAAAGGCCGAATGAGCTCTTTTTAAAGATGAATTTGGAATGGCTAGGTAGATTGTTAAAAGAGCCAAGACGAATGTGGAGAAGAAATTTTATTTCTACTCCAATATTTATTAAAGACGTAATCAAAACTAAACTAATAAAATAAATGAAAAAAGCACTTGTATGTGGAGCTGGGGGCTTCATTGGAGGTCATTTAGTAAACCGATTAAAAGCAGAAGGATTCTGGGTTAGAGGTGTGGATCTGAAAGAGAACGAGTATGGTAACATGGATGCAGACGAATTTGTGGTAGGCGATCTACGTGATATGAATGTTGTTAAAGATGTGGTTACTTCAGATTTGGATGAGGTATATCAACTGGCTGCCGACATGGGTGGCGCAGGTTTTGTTTTTACTGGAGATAATGATGCCGATATTATGCATAACAGTGTTCTGTGTAATCTGAATGTGCTGGATGAGTCTACTAAGAAGAGGGTTAAAAAGATTTTCTACTCTTCGTCAGCGTGTATGTATCCTGAGTATAATCAAATGGATCCAGGCAATCCTAAATGTACAGAAGAGTCTGCCTATCCAGCAGCTCCGGATAGTGAATATGGTTGGGAAAAACTGTTTAGCGAGCGACTTTATTTGACTTATCAAAGAAACCTCGGAATAGACGTAAAAATAGCACGCTTTCACAATATATTTGGCCCCCAAGGTACTTGGGATGGAGGAAGGGAAAAAGCCCCAGCGGCAATTTGTCGAAAGGTGGCCAAAGCAAAAAATGGCGATTTTATTGAGGTGTGGGGAGACGGGTTGCAAACAAGGTCTTTTCTGATTGTAGATGAGTGCGTTGAAGGAATCCGAAGACTTATGGAGTCAAACTTTAGCGGGCCTGTAAATATTGGGTCAGAAGAGATGATTTCGATTAATAACTTTACCAAAATGGTGATTGAGATATCAAAGAAAAACCTTAAAATAAAGAATATTGATGGCCCCACAGGAGTAAGGGGTAGAAATTCAGATAATGCATTAATTCAGAAGAAAATCGGTTGGTCACCATCTCAGCCGTTGCGAAAAGGAGTAGAAAAGACTTATTTGTGGATATCTGAACAGTTGAGAATCCTTGAAGAAAAAAAATGAATGTATTTGAATATTTAGTGAAAATTACCCCGCAAGCGACAGCACATGGTTCCGGGATAAAATATGTTTTTAAGCGAAATGAAGAATTAGATTCTAACCTTACGCAAATTGCATATGGGAAATTTGAGCCTGGGGAGGTATGTGAGTGCCATGTTCATCCGACTATGGATGAGTGTTTCTATTTTATAAAAGGCTTAGGTGAATATCAGGTAGGTGATGAGTTTGTTGAACTTAGAGAAAATACCTTCTTGATTGTACATGCTGGCGTTCCTCATAGGCTAGAGGCAAAAGGTAATCTTCCCCTTGAGTTTGTTTATTGGGGAGTTGCCTTGTGATACGATTGTTTTCTAGTTAGGATTGAAGTATTCATAAGCGCAATTTAATATCAGAGGCAGTTTTTCTCGTTGAACATAAGATCTTATAGAATCTATATGGGATAAATGTTAATAGTTTATAAATAAAAATCGCTAATAATCTTTATTAATGGATTGGGTTTTTAGAGCGAAATCAGTGACAGCAACTAATTCATTAACAAGCTTAGTAGATATTTACCATATCCTGATTTTTCCAAGGGTTTAGCAATTTCAGCTAGTTTTTCAGCATCGATGTACCCCATTCTGAAGGCTATTTCTTCGATACAGGAGATTTTAATGCCTTGTCTTTTCTCAAGGATTTGAACGAATTGCCCTGCCTGCATGAGCGAGTCTATGGTTCCTGTATCAAGCCATGCAGTTCCTCTATCCATGGTGCTGACTTTCAGCTTACCCATTTCCAGATATTTCCTGTTCACATCGGTAATTTCTAGTTCACCCCTCGGGCTTGGCTTGAGATTTTTAGCGATTTCTACCACCTGATTATCATAGAAGTAAATGCCTGGAACAGCCCAATTTGACTTAGGATTTTGAGGTTTTTCTTCGATTGAAATGGCATTCATCTCTTCATCGAATTCCACCACACCATAACGTTCAGGGTCATTTACTCTGTAGGCATATACTATGCCACCATCAGGGTCTGCATTTTCTTTCAATAGTTTTGGTAAACCTGATCCATAGAAGATGTTGTCGCCTAAGATCAAAGCTACCTTGTCCTTTCCAATAAAGTCTGCTCCTATAGTAAAGGCCTGAGCCAGTCCTTCAGGCTTGGGCTGTTCGGCATAACTGAATGAGCAGCCAACCTGACTTCCGTCACCCAAAAGTTTTTGAAAGTTAGGCAGGTCATGAGGTGTTGAAATAATGAGAATATCCCTAATTCCTGCGAGCATCAAAATAGAAAGAGGGTAATAGATCATTGGTTTATCATAAACCGGCATAAGCTGCTTGCTCACGGATAGTGTAAGCGGATGAAGCCTGGTTCCTGATCCTCCTGCTAGAATAATTCCTTTCATACCTGATATTGCTTTTGATAGTAGTTCTGATAATCTCCAGAGGTAACATTTTCTAGCCACTCCTCATTGGAAAGATACCAATCTACGGTTTTTTCAAGGCCTTCTTCAAATTGTAAAGAAGGCTCCCATCCTAATTCTTCCTTAATCTTGGAAGCATCAATGGCATATCTCTTATCATGACCAGCCCTGTCTTTCACAAATGTGATCAGCTTTCGGGACTGACCTTCTTCACGGCCAAGCTTTCTGTCCATCACATCACAAAGTAGTTCAACGATATCAAGGTTTTTCCATTCGTTGAATCCACCGATGTTATAGGTTTCACCCACCTGACCTTTATGGAAGATGTCATCGATAGCTCTTGCATGATCGACTACAAATAGCCAGTCACGAATGTTGTCACCTTTCCCATAGATGGGCAAAGGTTTGTTGTTCTTTATGTTGTGAATACAAAGAGGTAATAGTTTCTCTGGAAATTGATTGGGACCGTAATTATTTGAACAGTTAGAAACAACTACTGGCAACTTATAAGTATTGGCATAAGCCCTAACAAAGTGATCTGAACTTGCCTTAGATGCAGAATAGGGAGATTGAGGATCGTAAGAAGTGGTTTCTAAGAAGAAGCCGGTTTCACCTAAAGACCCATAAACCTCATCCGTTGAAATATGGTAGAATAGCTTTCCTTCAAAATTGCCATCCCAGGTTTTTCGTGCAGCATTAAGCAAGTTCACCGTGCCAATGATATTGGTCTTCACAAATGCCAATGGATCGGAGATAGAACGGTCTACATGAGACTCTGCGGCTAAGTGGATAACACTATCAAACTGATAAGTACCAAAAAGCTCATCAATAAAGGCTTCGTCAGTAATATCACCTTTTACAAAGGAATAATTAGAGGCTTCTTCCACATCCTTCAGATTCTCCAGATTTCCAGCATAGGTTAATGCATCCAGATTGTAGATCTGATATTCAGGATAGTTGTTGACAAACAATCGAACCAC
>JABXIM010000099.1 GCA_013373085.1 Oceanospirillaceae bacterium
ACGAGTTTTCCGGCGGCCAGCGCCAGCGCATCGCCATTGCCCGCGCGTTGCTGCAGCAGCCGGCGGTACTGGTGCTCGACGAGGCCACCTCGGCGGTTGACGAGGCCACCGAGGCCGAAGTCATCGCCGCGGTCGACCGGCTCTTCGCGGGCCGCACCCGGATCCTGATCAGCCACCGCCGCAGCACCCTGGTTGGGGCTGACCGAACCTTGCTAATGGCCGGTGGCGGGCTGCAGGAGTTTAGCGGCAGCGGTGAGACGGTCGATGGCTGAGACAGGCATTGACGTGCGCATCGGCGTCGTTGACAGCGGTTGCCGCGACGAGCAGCTGCCATGGGTCGATGCGCAGGCCGCCTTCGTCATCGAGGACGGTCAGCTGTGGCAGGCGGAGGCGACCAGCGATACCCTCGGACACGGCAGCGCCATCGTCGATATCGTGAACGCGCTGGCACCCGGCAGTCGCTTCGTCCTGGCCCAGGTGTTTCAGCAACGCTTCTCCACCACTGCGGCCCAGGTGGCTGCGGCGATCGATTGGCTGGTCGGGCAGCGGGTCGGGGTGATCAACCTCAGCCTGGGTCTGCGACAGGACCGCCCGGCGTTGCGCGAAGCCTGCGAGCGTGCGCTCCGGGCCGGCGTTCTGATCTGTGCCGCGAGCCCGGCCCGCGGCGATCCGGTGTTTCCGGCAGCGTATCCCGGTGTCTTCCGCATGACCGGGGATGCCCGCTGCGCCCGCAACGAGATCTCCCACCTCGAAACCGAGTTCGCAGACTTTGGCGGTCATGTGCGGCCGCTGGACGGACACCCGGGGGCTTCCGGCGCCAGCATGGGCTGTGCCCACATGGCGAGTCACCTGGCGCGTTACCTGGCCGGCGGCGGCGCGCCGGGGCCGGCAAGCGCCAGGGAATGGCTGATCGGGCAGGCTCAGTATCACGGACCCGAACAGCGGCGTTGAGCCGAAATACAGATCGCTTTGCATCAGCTCGCCAACCAAAACCCCGGTCAGCACTGACCGGGGGGGGGTTGCGAAAGGGATGGTGTCAGGCGCCGCCGCGCTTGTCCGGGCCATGGAAGATCGAGGCCGAGGCACCCGGTACGTCTTATACTTATAGCGCTGTTTCATGCTTGATGGATGTGACACGGTCGTTGAATAGCTCCACCGTATAGCGCGTGTCATCACGCAGGTAGGTCCATTGCTCAAGAATGCCCATTTGCTCACAAGGTGAGCCGACACACTCAAATCTACGTTCTACATGGTGTGGGCGCCCTGCAGACTTGACGAGCGTTTCTATCGTGTCACCTATACAAACCGAGTTACCACAGACCTCCATGTCCTGAGCACTGGTCATCACAGGGAACTGCGCCAAGAGCCCCAGCATAAGGAGAAAGCGCTTGTAGCGCATTCTGCCAACCCGGGAAATGAGATGGACGGCCCCTACATCCCATTTTCCTATCCAAGTTCGGAACATGGCGCACCTCCTGCGCGTCGTTTTAAAGGGTCAGGCGTGAGTACATAAAGGCTCCGAATAAACCAAGAAAACGATTATGTGACCGTTATGCCAACGCCATAGCATGCCTGGTGCTGCAACCTCTTGTGCGAAAGCGGTCCTGCGCTTCAACGAGTATCTCGATATGAGTTTCTTTGGAGGTGGTGAGATTGTTGTAAAGATTGATCAGGCCTGAATCGCCAAGCTCATTGATGGTGCATTTTTTATAAAATTCGCGGGCTTCATTCTTTAGCTCAATCGCTTTCGTCAATACGTTCTTTGCAGTTCCAGAATCAACGATGAAAAAATGACTGGCGCTAATGGCGTCATCCACGGTGTTAGCTTCCAGCGACGCTATAGTCTCATGCGTCAAGTTTCCAGCATGTCGTGTTAGCATATTGATATGCTCTTCCATTTCCTCTGCCTGAGCCTGCAGTATTACGCCCAGCTCAGGTGAAAATGTACGAAATCGCAGTGCCCATTTTCTGTAACTTTTAATATGTGCGATTTCGATAGCAATAGCTTTGTCGATTGTTTCAGGTATGGAAGACCGTGTAAGCATGTTCATTGTATTTCTGGTTAACTTCTTTTGTTTATATTATTGTCAGGGTCTGTTCTAAATAAACGAATATAATATGTATTAAACAGTATGCACAGGAGCCGTATCATCAGATACAGTCCATAGAAAACCACCATCCATGGATCTTCCCTGATCTGTTTCACGATGAGCTTCCATAAGTTCTTCATCGTGCATATCTCTAACCCTTTACGAGCCTGGACAGATTTTTACCTGGATGCTGCTCTCTACTGTCTCCAACTCGCATGTCTTTATAACATAATGCTATTGGTAAATACCGGTTTAGCGCGATTTTAGGAAAAATTCCTAGAGCTACAATTCTGTTTTCGCCGTGAGCGGACTCGGCTCCAGGCCTTAAGTTGATCAAGTGTCCAAGATTCGGGATATGACTGAGAAAAATAAGAAGTCTATTAAGAGATAAATGAAAAATCAGAAATATCAGTAGGCGTAACAAATGAAGGTGGGGAGACTGAAAAGTGCCCGAAGCGGACATTGGATTAGCTGAGAAATAGGTCTACTGTCCCCGGAATTCAACACACCGCTAATCCGCGCCTTCCGCGTGAACCCTTTCGGAGCACGCGGGCAGATGACAAACCGGGTCGGTGAGCGCTGCGATCAACGTAAGTGACTGAAATGTTAAAATAAGAACGATTTCGGCACGTTACTTGCGCTCATTTCCTTCAACAATCCAATTGATTGTTGAAGGAAATGATGACGATGAATGAAACCCACCCTGGTTTCGGTACTTCCGAAACCGCAAAAAGACGCAACATCGGCTTTCTGCTGCTGAAGAATTTCAACATGATTTCGCTGGCTTCAGCCATCGAGCCGCTGCATATTGCGAATAAGCTCAGCGGCAAGACACTTTACAGCTGGTACACCCTGACCGAAGACGGTGAACCGGTGCTGGCCAGCGACGGTATCCAGATCTCTCCCGATGGCGCCATGACCGACGTCTTCGACCTCGATACCGTGATTGTCGCCGGCGGTGTCAATATCAGGTGCAGCTACAGCAAGCGCGAGCTTGCCTGGCTGCGGTCCATGGCGCGCAAAGGTCGCAAGCTCGGGGGGCTATGCACCGGCGCCTACGCGCTGGCCGAAGCCGGCCTGCTCGACGGATACGAATGCAGTGTCCACTGGGAGTGCATCGCGTCGCTGCAGGAGTCCTATCCGAATGTCAACTGCACCAGCCGGCTGTATTCCGTCGATCGTGACCGCATTACCACCAGCGGCGGCGCCGTACCGCTGGACCTGATGCTCAATATGATCAGGCAGGAACACGGCTATCAGCTGTCGGCGGAGGTGTCGGAAATGCTCATCTGCGATCGCATTCGCAATGAGGTCGACGAGCAGCGTACGCCGTTGCGCCACCTTCTGGGCACCACCCAGCCGAAACTGGTCGAGGTGGTGGCGCTGATGGAGTCCAACCTCGAGGAGGTGATCGAGCTCGACGCGCTTGCTGCCTATGTCGGCTTTTCGCGGCGCCAGCTCGAGCGGCTGTTCCAGAGATACCTGCAGTGTTCGCCATCGCGCTACTACCTGAAATTGCGCCTGGCGCGCGCGCGCCAGCTGCTGAGGCAGACCTCCATGACGGTTATCGAGGTGGCGTCCGCGTGCGGTTTCGTATCGACGTCGCACTTCAGCAAGTGCTACCGCGAGAATATCGGTGTCCCGCCACGTGATGATCGCAAGGGTGCGCATCTGAACCCTGACTCACCCGGCGATATATCAACGCAGCTCCTCATCCAGGATCCTAAGCCAGAGGCGGAGCACGCGAGCACAGCGTTGGCGGCCCTCACCGAGGCCAAGTCGGAACCCAGTTATGCGTCGGTTGCGCTGTGAAGGTTGCGTTCCCCTGTGACGGGATGGGGGAGCCGAGCGACGCTGGCGTCGCGGGTCGGCACTTGTCTCAGAAATACACCAGTGGTCGTCCGGGATCCGCATCGGAATTGGCAGCACGCAGCGGCTTTATCTGAGAACCCGCGCTCCCGGACCGGGACCTACCAGCCCGGGCGAATTCCGGGGACAGTACACCGATTTCAACCCTCATCCTGGTGCCGCTAGTGAAATCGCTTCGCGGCGGGGCGCCGCTCCTAGGACAACCTGCAGACAAATGTGGGCGGGGTAAGGTCTTGTGGGGCCTGCGGGGCGCCGGTGGGCGCCGGGGTCAGGCGCCGGGGTCAGGTCTTGCCTTTTGCTCCTGTCGGCTAGGTGCCGTTAGTCGACGCGGTGTAGTTCTCTCCGCTTAGTGCACCCGACGCCTAATGCTGGCACCCATATCCCGTTGGAAGCCGGCGAGCACTGGTGGTATTTTTCGATAAGGCCCGTGAGGGGCGAGGCATGGATGCCGAGCCTCAAATCCGGCGAAGGGACGAGCCGTGAGCTGAGCCCGGGAAATGCTTCCAGCGCGCAGTGTGACGGCTTCTTCGTGCGTGCTTTCTTTTGCCTCCTTTTCTTTGCACGAGCAAAGAAAAGGAGGTCGCCGAGAGGCGAAATCGGGATTATCTGACAACCATAACATTTCCTGAAATTGGCATTGTAATAATAGCACTGCCTTGCAATCACAGTGTTGGGTTACGAACCTTCGGGTCTTCATCCAACCTACAAGTGCATCGGACACGGCAGGTATTACGCCAATCATAAAATGTCTTGAAAGTGCCGGTAAGTGACAAATTTGTTCGCACTAGTTCCGGGCGAGCCGCTCGTAAAGTTAACAACAGGATGCAAGGATCTCATCTTGTATTCGAAAACATATTTTCGTCGATAGGTCATGTCTGGCAACTCATCCATCCTCGTTACATCCCGTTACAAAGTCCCCACAAAATAGCACAAGCCCCGCGCAACTGGTTTACAGCGGGCCTTTAAGCTAGTCGGTATCGATCAACCTGGTGCCGGCGCCGATTGCCGGTATTACCGATGGACAGGAAACCCATGCACAATAAGAACGCAATGCCTTTTGCCCGTCAGTTGCTCACCGCCGCTGTTGCGCTGTCGCTGGCAGGTCCGGCCGCGGCCTATAACCTTTATTCGAAAGACGGCACCGAAGTAAACCTCGACATCGAAGCCATTGCCGGCGTTTTCTCCAGTGAGGAGAACTACCTCTACGATACCGATCGCGGTGGTGCGGACTGGCAGGAAGCCTACATCAAGTACGGCGTATCCGGTTCGCAGACGCTTGCATCGGACTCGGCATTATTCGGCGGTATCAATTTGCTGTCGTCCGGCACCTGGGGCGACGGCGATGCGGGTGGCTTTACGTCCGGAGACGAGGGCGAAACGGATCTCGAAGACGCTTACCTTGGCTGGCGCTCCGGCAGTCTGCTGCCGGCACTGGGCGATAACGGCCTGGAACTGTCTTTCGGCCGCCAGAACTTCTCCATCGGCGACGGTTTCCTGATCAATGGCGATTCACTGAATCTGGGTGATGCGCTCAACGGCGGCGGTTACGACTTTGACCGCGGTGGTGCTTACTGGCTGGCGGCACGCAAGGCGTTCGACCGCACTGCGGTGGCGCGCATCGGCGGCGCCGAGGGGCTGCGGGCGGATCTGTTCTGGCTCGAGTCCGACAACCACGCCCAGGCCGATATGGAGCTTGCCGGCGTCAACCTCGAGCATGTCGGCGCCAAGGGAACCTTCGCTCTCGCCTATATCGAAGGGCTGGACGTCAACGACAAGTACGCGAATGCGTTGGGTTACAGCGGCCGTGACGGCCAGGAAACCCTGAGCCTGCGCTACCAGGGCAATGCCGGTGTCGAGAATCTGTTCCTGTCCGGCGAATACGTCAATCAGGATCAGGGTGACAACAGCCGCCGCGATGCCGACGCCTGGTACCTGGAGGCCGGCTGGACCTTCGCCGATCTGCCCTGGTCGCCCAGCGTCAACTATCGTTACGCCGAGTTCGACGAGGATTTCGATCCGCTGTTCTTCGGTTTCAACCGCGGCTACGGCACCTGGTTCCAAGGGGAAGTGGCGGCCAACTACGCCGGTCCCTTTAACAGCGATGCAACGGTACAGCATCTTGGCATCAAGGCCAGTCCAACCGAAACGCTGTCGATCGGCGCTCTTTTCTTCGATTTCAGCGATACTGCAGGTGGCACGGACGCGCTCGATGGCCAGGAGCTCGATCTTTACGCCGAGTGGGTGGTCAGCGAACACCTGATCCTGAGCCCGCTGGTCGGTTTCTATTCGCCGGACAACAGTGATGCCGAGGGCGGGAGCCAGATCGGTAACGACGATACAAACACTTACGCTCAACTGCTCGCGATCGTGCCGTTCTGAGACGGCTGCGCAGACTTTCCCATTGCCAGAGTCCTGACAACAGGAGTTCAGAAATGAAAGACCAGTTCTCCCTTATCATTGGCGGCCAGGCCCTGGCCGGCGACCGCGGTACCTTCAAGGTGCTGAACCCCGCCACCGAGGAAGTGCTAGCCGAGTGCCCCTTCGCGTCGCCTGAGCAGGTGGACCAGGCGGTGAAGGCTGCTGAAGAAGCTTTCAAGAGCTGGCAGTACAGCTCCGACGATGAGCGTACTGCAGCGCTGAACGCCATTGCCGACAAGTTCGAGGCGCACGCCGAGGAGCTGGCCGAAATCATTACCCTGGAGCAGGGCAAGCCGCTGGATCTGGCGCGCTTCGAGGTTGGCGGCGCCGTCGCCTGGACGCGCTATACGGCATCGCTGGAGATCCCGGTCGAGGTGATCGAGGACAGCGACGTGCGCCGCGCAGAGCTGCATCGTAAGCCGCTGGGTGTGGTGGGGTCGATCACGCCGTGGAACTGGCCGCTGATGATCGCCATCTGGCACGTTATGCCCGCGATCCGCACCGGCAATACCGTGGTGGTCAAGCCCTCGTCGATGACACCGTTCAACACCCTGCGCATGGTCGAGCTGATGAACGAAGTGCTGCCGGCGGGCGTGATCAACATCGTCACCGGCGAAGGCGGAATCGGCAGCAGCATGGTCAAGCACGAAGGCATCCGCAAGATCGTCTTCACCGGTTCCACACCGACCGGCCAGAACATCATGCGTAACGCCGCCGACAACCTGAAGCGCCTGACGTTGGAACTGGGCGGCAACGACGCCGGCATCGTGCTGCCGGACGCCGATATCGACAAGCTGGCGCCGGCGATCTTCCAGTCCGCCTTCATCAACATGGGCCAGACCTGCGCGGCGCTGAAACGTCTCTACGTGCATGACTCCCAGTACGACGCACTGGTGGATAAGCTGGCGGAGCTGGCACGGGCGCAGAAGGTCGGTCCTGGCCTGGACGCAGGCGTGACCTTTGGCCCGGTGCAGAACCGTGACCAGTTCGAGCTGGTCGAAGCGCTGGTCGAAGACGCGCGTCGCAACGGTGCCCGCATTGTCGCCGGCGGCGAGCGTGTCGGCGATAGGGGGTATTTCTACGCCCCGACCATTGTCGCCGATATCACCGACGGTACACGTCTGGTCGACGAGGAACAGTTCGGTCCGGCGCTGCCGGTGATCCGCTACAGCGATGTCGAGGACGCTATCCGCCGCGCCAACGATAACCCCAACGGTCTCGGTGGCTCGGTCTGGGGCTCCGATATCGAACAGGCGAAACAGGTCGCGTCGCGTCTGGAGTCTGGTACCGCCTGGATCAACAATCACGCCGAGGTGCTGCCGCACTGCCCGTTCGGTGGCTGCAAGATGTCCGGTATCGGCACCGAGTTCGGTCTCGACGGCCTGCTGGAGTATACCCAGTCGCAACTGCTGAATATCAGCAAGGGCTGACGCCTTCACCGGGACGTGCGTCCCGGGTTTCAATAGTAGTGAGGAAACCGCCACTTCCGAGTGTGGGAGTGGCGGGGTAAGTTTCGGGCCCTGACGGGCCCTTTTTTTTTCGCTCTTTTGTACGTGGCCGGGCCAAAGGTTGTTTGCTGTCAGGGCCTGTCGCTTCGCGGGTTGCTGCCTGATTCTGAGGCACGGGCTTGACAACGTGCACCGATATCGATCCCTGGTGCGTTAATTCATCCAGGTTGACTGAATAAAAGTCGCCGGAAACCGCAGCTTGATGTTTTTGGCCCGGCATCTGCATCAGGTGAGATGAACAACGACATCATCATAAGAAACGATCAGGGCGACGAGTGGGTAACGAGCATAAAGACGCTTTGGCTCTGATTATCGGGAGAGGGCAATGCAAGCCGCAGCCGTACTGAATCAGGGTCCGGTCCAGATACCGGCGGGTCTGGAATCGCAGGCCAAGCATCATTTGTTTATCTGTCAGAGCGGGGGACTGAGAGCGCTGGATTCGCTGATCGCAAAGGCGCGGGGGGAGGCGCTGAGCCACGCTGTTGTCGTGGTTGGCGAGGACACCGTGCCCAGTATCGAGTCCGCCTGTTGCTGTTGTGAGGAGCAGGCAGCGAGCGAAATCAGCGCGGCTCTGGTCCAGGCGCCACTGGAGACAGCGGTCTATGTCGCCGGCACGCCGGCCTTTCGCGACGCGGTGCAGAACCAGGCGCGAACGCTGGGGTTCACCGACGAGCAGGTACACGCCTATGTTACGGGCTCGGTGCTGCGGCGGGTGTTCTGTACCCACTGCTACACCACCCATGAATACGATCGCAACCAAAGGGTCGTCTGCAGCAACTGCAAGCGGCCGCTGTCGGTACGCGAACGTTACTCCCGCTATCTCGGTGCCTATGTCGGTATCCAGGCCAAGCAGCAAGTGTCGGAAATGAACGCCGTTCATCGCTCCAGGAAAGCGGCCTACCACGATGGTTGACCGCCCGCCGCCCGCGGCCTGATATCAATGAGCCTGGACCCGGGCGCCGACTTCAACGTGTCGGCGCCTTATCGCTGTCCGCGCCATGGATAGAAGGGCATCCCGCTTGCTGTTGTCCAGTCGTACGATCAGGAACCGCTCGATAACCTTCCGCTGGCCGATGATCGCCTGGCCTGCGAGTGTTCTGAGTGCGGCGATCAGTTTTTGCGAAGAGCGGGTGGTCCCGTTCATAGGGTCGTTCCTTGGCATGTGCCCGGCGGGTCAGTTGCCCCCTGGCCAGATCTTATCCCAATCCTTCGCCATGTCGATCAGCATCCAGCCGCGATCACCGGCCTCGTCAAGGCCGCGTGCCAGTTTGCCGGCGTGGCTGTCGCGGTCGTAGGCAAACTCACGTTCCGCGTCGGTGTGATGCAGCAGGATGCCGAGCCGTGCGCCGTCTCCGGCGGTGGTCCATTCCAGCATCTGGAAATCGCCGTCGGAGTTGCCCACGGCGATTACCGGGCGCCGGCCGATGCGTGTTTCGATGGCCAGGGGCTTGCCCTCCTTGTCGTCGAGAAAGAACAGGCCTGGGTCTTTCATGATCCGCGGAGCGCCGTCTTCGGCGGTATAGGTGGCGTTCCCGGTCGAACCGATCACCTGCTCGGGCGGGATGTTGTAGGCGTCCTCCGAGAACACCCGGATAAAGTGCAGTCCGCCGCCCGAGGCAATATAGGTCCTGAAGCCCTCGTCGCGCAGGTAACTCAGCAGTTCCAGCATGGGCTGGTAGATCATGTCGTCATAGGCCATGCCGGTTTTCGGGTGCCGTGCCTGCTCCAGCCACTCGCGCACCTCGGCCTGGAACTCCTCGACGGTCATGCCCGAATGGGTGGTGGCAACGATCTCCAGGATGCCTGCTTCGCCAGCGGCCGCGACCGTCTCCATATCACCCCCGGCTGCGGCGCGCAGGATGTCCGACGTCAGCACCGCGGGATCGTCTGCGGCCATCTTCTTGAGCTTGTCGATGGCGAACAGGAACTGGAAATAAACCGGCTGCTCGGCCCAGAGCGTGCCGTCGTTGTCGAAGGTGGCGATCCGTGCGGCCTGCGGCACGAAATGTTCCGAGGCGGGGTCGGTGACGCTGTCGACGAACTCGATGATGCGGGTCTTGGTTTCGCCCTGGCGCCAGGACGGCAGGGGGTCCGCGCTGGCCGCCGTGGCGGCCAGCGCTAAAGCGAATATAACGGATAGGGTGGCAAGCGTCCGATGCATTGGGTGGCTCTCCGGTGAACGTGGCAACGAGGGTCACCCGGCCGATCCGGGTGACCCTCCCTGTCTTCGGGCAGTTTAACCGGTGTTAGTGGCTCGCCGGCACGGTCATCTTCTCCATTACCTGGTCAAGGCTGAAGCTGGCGGCTTTCTGGCGCGGCGGGAATTCCTGGAAGGTAGCCAGGAAGTTGCCTACGTACTGCTGTGCCGGGACCAGCAAATAGGCGCGGTCGAGCAGCCAGTCATAATAGGTGTTGGATGTGCGGTAGGCGCGCTCGTAGGGGTCGCGGCGCAGGTTGGTGATCAGCGGTACGCGCAGCGGGGTGAAGGGTTCCATCCAGGCGCGGAAGGTGGCCCAGGCCTTCTGTTCCAGGAAAGTCAGCTTCCAGTCGTCGTAACGCAGCGACATTAGGTCGCCGTCGTCCGAGAAGTAGAAGATTTCCTTGCGCGGTCCATGCTCTTGCTCGCCCTTGAAGTAGGGCAGGAAGTTGTAACCGTCGAGGTGCACCTTGTACTCGCGGCCGATGGCCTCAACGCCGCCCTTCATCAGTTCTTCCTTGATGTTGTCGCGGCCCGCGGCGGCCAGATAGGTCGGCAGCCAGTCCATGTGGTGCATGATCTCGTTGGAGACCGAGCCGGGTTTGACCACGCCGGGCCAGCGCACCATCGAGGGCACGCGCCAGGCGCCTTCCCAGTTGGTGTTCTTCTCGCTCCAGAACGGCGTCATGGCGGCATCCGGCCAGGTATTCATGTGCGGACCGTTGTCGGTGGAGTAGTGCACGACGGTGCTGTCCGCGATGCCGAGTTCATCGATCAGGTTCAGCAACTGGCCGACGTTCATGTCGTGCTGGATCATGCCTGCGGAGTATTCGTCCACATGCCTGCCGGCGATTTCATCGGCCTTGGCCCGCATGTCGTCGCCCACGTGGGTGCGGAAGTGCATTCGGGTGCCGCTCCACCAGACATAAAAGGGCTTGCCCTCTTCATGGGCGCGCTTGATGAAATCGCTGGCGGCGGCGACGGTTTCCTCGTCAATGGTCTCCATCCGCTTCTTGGTCAGCGGCCCGGTATCCTCGATCTTGCCATCGGCAAACGAATGAATAACGCCGCGCGGGCCGAATTTCTCGCGGAAGGTGGAGCCGTCCGCCAGCTTCATATCGCCGGGATAGTCCTCGTTCTCCGGTTCCTCCTCGGCGTTCAGGTGGTAGAGGTTGCCGAAGAACTCGTCGAAGCCGTGGTTGGTCGGCAGATGCTCGTCCTTATCACCCAGGTGGTTCTTGCCGAACTGACCGGTGACGTAGCCCTCGGCCTTCAGCAGGCCGGCGATGGTGGGATCCTCCTCCTGCATGCCGAGATCCGCGCCGGGCAGGCCGACCTTGGACAGGCCGGTGCGGAACACCGATTGTCCCATGATATAGGACGACCGGCCGGCGGTGCAGGACTGCTCGCCGTAATAGTCGGTGAAGATCATCCCTTCCTGGGCGATGCGGTCGATGTTCGGGGTGCGGTAGCCCATCAGGCCCATGGTGTAGGCGGAGATATTGGACTGGCCGACATCGTCGCCCCAGATCACGAGAATGTTCGGTTTATCTGCCGCGACGCTAGCTTGGGAAAACAGCGTCCCGCCTGCGAGGCCCAAAAGCACGCATCCCGCTGCGAGCGCTTTTCTCAATCCGTTTCCTGGCATAATCAATTACCCCATTGCACCTGTTTATCTCGAAATACAACGCAAAAGGACGGGTCAACATACCGAAAGGACTGCAGGGGGGGAGAGTGATGCTGGGAACAGCCTGTCGATGCCTTGTCTTCAATCACTCGTTTCCCGGGTCGCCTGCGACAAGCACCTTGTTACTGCAACGGCGTCGCTGAACCTGCCGGTCTGGCTGGTGTGTCCTGCCGATGGCAAAGTGCGGCAATGTCGTTCTGTGGTAGCGGCCGCACTAGGCCAATTAGAGCCTAGTCAATGTTCAATATCCGTCAAGCGAGGCGTGACGGCGTCCTCTTGCCGGATCGGGCTGCCGCTCAAAAGACGGTTTCGATCCGTCCCGGGATGACAGCGGATACCGGCTGTAACCGGTAAGGGTACCTGCGAAAAAGTCCCAATGAGGCTATGGCTTGCAGCGCGGGCCCTGAAGCATGCATCTGCTGCGTTGTGGCGCTTGGAAAGGGCTACGGCCAAAGTGCCCTTTAGGGTAAAGTGCCCTTCGCACCACGTCGGAATGCCGCATCACTTGTATCTGCACGCTTCAGGACCTGCAGAGGACAACTGGGACTTGCTCATAGGTTCCCAGGTATTAAGACGGCCCGTTTCAGCGCCAATCTCGTGGATCTGCTCCGGATTATCATGTCATTTCGGCTTCATGAAAGCCGGTTCGGGGATGTTTCAAAATTGAAAGTCGGTACTGGATATAGTGATCAGACGACTGAAATTGAATAAATATATGATTGCGCAGGTTTTCGAACTGTTAATTCTGTCGAAAAAGCCTTTAACCTGTGCGGCTGATGAATTGTCTGGGATTGGGTCTTTATTAGCGCGGATCTGAAAATTTTTAATTTATTGTAAATAAGATATTGATTTATAAAGTTTTATTTTTCAGAAAATAAAAAATTAAGAAGTTTTCCTATTGCTAATCGGGCAGATCAATCTATTCTCTCTCTGAGGGTAAAACTCGTGCTTCCATCTAGTGTTGCCAAATGGATTCGTCTCTAAATGGAAACGTCTCCAAATAAAAGCGTCTCAAGTTGGCAACAGTTTAACCGGCGAAACTAACTGGTTTGGCTTCGAGCCAAGCCAGGTTTCGACGTTTATACGATCGTCGCAGCTAATGCAGAGGAAAACCCGGGTTGGGTAAGTTGTGTTCGAACGCACCGGTATCGACACGACTAAGCGGTACCCATTCGAAGATCCATCAGTAACAGCAGCCAGAGGCTGCGGGATGGAGGAGTGGTCATGCCGATTCTCTCCAGGGAAGTGCAGGGGCATCCAGGCCCTAAAAACCTGATTTCAACGGCGCTTGCCAGAGCCAATGCTGTGGGCGCTCAGGAATTACCGACCGTTGCAGGAAGCGGGGGGGCGGGCTGCCGGGTGGGCAGTCACCAGACCGTGCCGTTCGGTAAGCGGCCTGATTTTCATCGCATGCCGAAAGGGCAAAGTCGTCCCGGAGGGCGGGCTGCGTGGCTGTTGGAGCCGCTGGAGCCGCGTCTGCTCTTGAGCGCGGATTTCATGCCGGCCGCCGCCGACGCCATGGCAGAGGGGTTCGACGACCTGCAGGGCAAACTGCAGGACTTCTTCGACGCTGCCGCAGACCTCGATGAGCGGGTGCCCTTCCTGCTGCTGGAAGATCCGAATTACGACGCGGAGAATCCGGATCCCGATGATGCGCCGATCGAAGCGCCGACCATCACGCAGCTGTTCTCGATACCGGTGGATGCCAACGGCGATGGCGAAATCGACAACTTTTTCGATATCAACGACAACGATGAATCCGTCCTGGATGCATGGGATACGGGCGTCGCGGACGGCATTGTAGATGCGGCAGAGATGCTCGACGCCTTACTGTTCCAGCCGTTGCAGGTTGTATTCGGCAGCATCGAAGCAGGGGACGAGACGGAGGACTTCGTCACGGCTCTGGAAGGCGATGGCGTGATCGATTTAGAGGGCTTCGATGTTGAACTTGCAGCCCTCGGGCCCGACTACACGCTGAGTTTCGATGTGTCCAACACCACCGACCTCACCGACGAGCCGGATGCCGAGGTAGCTTTCAGCTTCCAGTTCAGCCTTGGCATCACCCGACCGGAGGTCATCGTCGACTTCGGGCTAGAGGCGGACGATCTGAAACTGCTGGCGTTTACCGGTGATTCCCTTGACCCTGATCCCGTAACCCTGCCGGTCACCTCGACGATCACCTTCGGCATCGAGTTCGGCGTTTATACCGGCGGACAGGATGACGCCGATCTCGGCCAGGAGGATTTCTTCGTCCGTCGTGCCGACGATATGGTGTTCAGCGTTACCGCCAGCGACAACAACTTCAATTTTGATCTGAATATCGGTTTTCTCGGCGCCGCGGTGGTCGGCGGTAACGTCGATTTCCAGGCCGATGTTCTGGCGACGCTTATCGATCCGGACTCGCCCGAGGTATTGGGCTTCGACAGCGCCCAGTACGGCGCCGAGCAGACCAGCGGCGTGGTCACCGCAGCGAATGAATTGCCCGGATCCAATCTTGCCCACGATGCCGGCTTTGTGCTGAGAATCGGCAATATCGGCATCTCGACCGATGTGCTGGTCGAGGACGATGACGCCGGCGACAACAACGCCCTGATTGCCGATATCGAGGCGGCCCTCGATAGCGCGGGCCTTGGCGGCCTGGTCGAGGTGGATCTCACCGGCAGCGATGAGCTGCGCTTCAGCCTGGTCGATACCAACGCCGGTGCGCTCGGGTTCGACGCCGAAAGCCTCGATGAAAGCGGCGATCTGACCGCGGCCAACATGCCGCCGCTGTTTCAGCCGCTCGAGAACGTCAGCCTGCTGCTGTCGGTCGGCGGGGCCATACCGCGACTCGTCACGCTGCGCGCACCGGGCTCTGAGCGGGATGATATCGGTTTCTCGGCCAGCCAGAGCGGACAGCTCGACCCGCTGGTGGCCGAGAATGCGGCCAATGCTGGCGGCAACCTGGACGAAGCAGGCGATTTTACCGCCGATTTCGACCTGCGCGTCACCGAGTCCGATGGCACCGTCACTACCGCCACCGTGTCGGTGAGCGAAAGCCTCACCGGCGCCGACCCTAACACGTCGGTCGCCGATCTCGTCGCCGATCTGAACAATGCCCTGAACGCGGCCGGCTTTGGCAGCCTGGTATCGGCCAGTCAGTCCGGCGGAGTGATCAGCCTCACCGGGGCCGTCGGTGTTTCGGCGATCGAAGTGCTCAGTACCGACGATGTCACGGAAAACGATATCGGCCTTGTCGCCAATCAGGCCGTCTTCCTGACGCTGACCGCCGACAACCCGGTGGGTGAGGCTTCGTTCGACGATGGTCTGGACAACACCTTCGACGGTGCTCGCTTTACCGTGACCGTCAACGGTTCCGATACCCTTATCGACATAGCGGCGGACGCCGGCCGGACCACAGCTGCGGATCTGGCCGCCGCCATCGATACCGCGCTTGGCGATGCGGGCCTTGCGCTGTCGGCACAGGCCGTATCCGGCAGCATCGTGCTGAGCGCCGACGACAACAGCGTCGAATCCTTCTCCGTCACTACCGGCAATCAGAGTATTGGCGACCTGCTCTACGACCTCAACAATGCCCTGGCGGCCGCGGGGCTTGGCGATATTTCCGCCGTCGACAACGGCGGCCAGATCCGTCTGATCTCGGCCGGCGGCGAGTCGCTCGAGATCAGCCGCACCCTGACCTTCGACGCCGGCGTTCGCGGCGCCGAGCTCGACGGTGACGGTACGGTACCGGATGCTTATTTCGAATCGTCGGTTGGCGAGGATTCGGAGCTGACTTTCACCCTGCCGGTCGAGGTCAAGGAGGGCCTGCGCGAGTATGGCACGACCAGCGACTGGGATCCCCAGGACATGGCGATCGTCGGCAGCTTCAACCCGCTGGACTCCGATATCGCGACCTTCGTGCCCGACGAGCCCGACAACGAGGACCCGGGCAGCGATCCCCAGGAAGTGCTCCGCTTCGAGCTCGACTTCGAGATCACGCCGGAGAACGGCGATGATCCGCTGATTCCCATACCCGCACCGCCCGGGGACAACACGCTGCAGCTGGTCAACTTCGCCGAGGCGCTGCAGTTCAACCAGATCGGTCCGGGCAGCTTTATCGGCATGCTGGGCGAACTCGGCCAGGCGCTCGACTCGATCATGCAGAACCCGCTGTTCGCCGCCTATGGCATTCCGTTCACGGATGCGACGCTACGGGATCTTGCCGCTTTCGAGGACATGATTCTCAACAGCCTGGTCTACGACAAGGGCGTCGATAACGAGTTCGACGACGAGGAGTATGTCGACGACGGTACAGGCACCCGTTTGCTGGTTAGGTCGGCGGTGGGGGATGTGATCATCCCCGACGGCAGCAATGACGAGGCCAACACCTACGAGCTGCTGCCTACCTTCACCACCGCCCAGGAAATGGGTGCGATACTGGCGGAAATCCTTTCGTTGCCGCTTTACTCCGACGACGTCGCGCTGAATACCGGTGCCATCAACCCGACCTACGACCCGGGCAGCAACGAGCTGACCTACGACATGGACCTGATCTCCAGCGATCGGGTGTCCGTCGGTGTCGACGACCCGGATAACCCCGACGACGAGAGCGAGATCTTCGGCTCTAACTTCGAGTTCGACGTTGACCTGGCGCCCTTTGCTGAGTTCCTGATCAAGCCGGAGGGCACCAGCCAGTTCGGCAGCTCGGACCCGATCGAGGTCGCCAACCTGCAGGCCGTCATCGAGGCGCGAAGCACCTTCTCCGCCACCTTCGGTTTCGACCTGTCGCCGCCGCTCGATATCGATCCCGAATGGGACCCGGTCGAGGACGCGGATGACGGTCTGCTGGAGGAGCGCTTCTTCGTTCGTGATGCGACCCTGGGCGGCGCTTTCATCGCCACGCTGCCGGATGTCGGCGTCGAGGCCTCGGCGCTGGTCGGCATCATCGGCGTCGATATCACCGATATCGACGGCAGCTTCGGCGCCCAGTTCAGCGCGCAACTGAAGGCGGAAGGGGGCGCGGCGGGCAGCCAGGTCACTCTGGAAGCGATCCAGCAGGATATTCAGGAAGCGGCGCTCGGCCCGATCGAGGGCGACGACAGCGCGGACGGTTACCCGACGCCGGGGGATGATTCCGATTACGCGGGTGGTCAGGAAAGCCTCGAAATCGTTACCGATCCGGTGGTCAGCAAGCTGCAGACATTGGATTACGATGGCCAGACCATTTTCGATCCGGATTTCTTGGCCGGTAGCCGTATTGTTTCCGACAGTGACGGAACCGCCTATGTCCTGGCCGTGGACGATGACTTCTTCGCCGGCACCGGGACTCTGATGGTCTTCGGCGTGCAGGGCGACTTCAGCGACAACGACGACATTATCGACGTCCGCGATGTGGTGGGCGGGGGGCTACCGCGCGAGGCCCTGGTGAATGGCGGAGTGGTGACGCCAACCTTCTTCGGCGAGCTGGATATGAATATCCAGGTGCGTGACGGCTTCACCGGCACCGGCTACGGCGCCGAAATCGGCGACCTGGACGGCATCGGCGGTACCATCGATCTGAATCTTGCCGTATTCGGCAACCCCATTACCGATACGGACCCGGAAGTGCACTCCGGCGATTTGCTCTCCGGCCTCGCAGCCATTGGCACCGATGTGGGCGGTACCTTCGTCTCACTCGCCGATTACGTGGATATCGGCTATTTCGACCTCGTTGCGGCGCTCGAACAGTTGGGTGACCTGGTGGCCGAACTGGAAGCGGCCTATCCGGTGCTGAACCAGACGCTGCCGGTGGTGAACATGACCGTCAGCGAACTGCTGGGTCTGACCGAGGGCGTCGATCGCGCGGTGGCACTGGCCAGGGTGCTGCTGGAGAACCAGCAGGATCTGCTGAACGTGCCCGGTGAGGAAGTACCGACGCTGACGTTGCAGTCGCTTGCAGGCGCACTGCGCGATGCCTTCGGGCTGGCGCCCGACGACGGTGTCAGTCTGGTGGTGGATATCGAAACGGTGGCCGGTACGCCCTACCTGACGCTGGATTTCGATATCGAGGAGACCGTCAGCACCTCGCTGGGCCTCGATATCGACCTTGGCGCCGATATCCCCAATCTGACCAGCGGCAAGGTACTGCGGGCCGACGGCAGCCTCGGCTGGGGCTTCAAGATCGGCATCGCGCTGGACAATTCGACCTACGTCGAAGCGGATGGCACCGAGCATATCGACCCGACCGACTTCAAGCTGTTCAATCCGCAGGGTGGTCTCGACGGTCAGCTGAGTATTGTCGGCGAGGGCGCCGAGGGCGTGGGGCTGGTGTTCCTGGCCCAGGTGGGCACCGCCACCGTGCAGGTCATGGATGCGCTGGTGGATATCGAACTCGACTTCGATCTGGGCGGGCTCGACTTCAGTGCCAGTGACGGCATCAAGACTCTGACGGATGTCGACTTCGGGGACTTTATACCCAATATCACGACCCAGGATTACGATGTCAGCATTCCGCTGTTCGATATCAGCGGCGGCCTGACCGGTTTCCTCGGTGAGATCTCCGCCAGCGGCACCGACCTGATCGACGACGCGGCCAATCTGCTCGACAGCCTGCTGGATACATCGGCGCTGGACGATCTGGAAAATACGATAGGTGATCTGGTCGATAATCTCGAAGACTTCAACCCGCTGGAAAACCTGCTGCTGCTGACCGATGCCGCGGACCTCTTCTTCGAAACGCTCCAGGGTCTGCTCGACAAGGCCACCACCGTACCTATCCCGCTGGTCGGCGACAAGCTCGCGGAGGGGGCCCGTTTTATCGAGCAGTTCCGCGACCAGTTCATCGATCAGTTCCGCCAGCTCGTCGAGTTCACCAACGACATCAGCCTCGGTGACGTCACCGACTACATCGACGACTTCTTTACCGGAATAGGTCTGGACTTCGTCAATATCACTGGCAATTTGATTGAAGGCGATATCGGCGATCAGTTCGACGACGAAATTCGCTGGATGCTGAGCCTCGGCGATACCTACAGCGTCCCCTTCGGTTACGACTTTGACACCGGCATCCCGCTGCTGAACCTCCACTCCGACGTGGCCGTCGAAGTGGGCATCGAATGGGAGCTGGATATTGGTTTTGGCGTGAATCTGCAGGACGGCGCCTTCATTCTACTGGAAGATGTCTACGGCCCCGGCAGCGAAGACGACAAGGGTGAGCTGGAGGTCCGGGCCTTTATCGATCTGCCGGAAGGCACGCCGTTCCGTGGCACCCTGGGCTTCTTGGAGGTCGAGCTGACCAACAATGGCAGCGGCATGGAACTCGATTTCGGTCTTGACCTCTCGAACGAGGGCGCAGCGGACGACACCCTGCTGGCCATTGCCGACATCGGCAACCTGGGTGTCGAGGTGATGGTCGGCGGTGGCGCCCTGGAAGGCAACGACAATATTCTCGATTTCGATTTGAGTGTCGGCATCACCGATGCCGATTTCATCATCCCGAAACTGGCGACCAGCCTGGTGATGGACTGGTCGCTTGCCGAAGTCGCGCAGGATACGATCGACAATTTCATTCAGGACGGCCTGAACCTGCTAGAGTTCGGTGAAGTGCAGATCGATCTGAGCAGCCTGTTCGGCGGCCTGATCGGCGATGTGCTCAGCGAACTGGACGTCTTCCTTGGTCCGTTGCAGGAAATCAATGATTTCCTCAATGCCGATATTCCAATCATCAGCGACCTCTTCGGTCCCACCTCGTTGCTGGACATCGCCGAGCTTCTGGGCCTAGCCGACACCCGGTTGTTCCAGGCGCTGGACGCTATCGATACCATTCTCGATACCCTCGGCGACCTCACCGGCATGATCACGCTCACCGATGCCATTTCGCTGTTCGACGCCGACAATATTCCCGATGCGGACTTCGCCGACTTCCTGTTCGATCCGGATCTGGATTTCACCAAGGCGCTGGAAGACTCCTTCGGCGACCTTACGAACTTCCTGGCCTCGACCGGTGAGAATCTCGTCGGCAACTTCACCGATGCGGTGTTGAACTCCGGTGTGCCGGGCGAATCGAAATCCGCCTTCACAGAAACCACAAACCTGTCCATCGGCGGCGCCGACGAGCTGATCAAACTGCCCTGGCTCGACGACCCGACGGTGCTGATCGGACTGCTGTTCAGCCAGGACGTCAGCCTGATCGAGGTGGACCTGCCGCCGCTGGGCGTGGGCTTCGACTACGACCAGTTCGTCACCCTCTTCGGACCGCTCGGGATCAGTATCGGCTTTGGCTTCTTCGTCGGCGCCGATCTGAGCCTCGGCTTCAACACCCACGGTTTCCAGCGCTTTGCCGACTCCAACTACACCAATCCGGCGCTGCTGTTCGACGGCTTCTTCCTCGGCGACCGGGAGAACGTCACCGAAGGTGCCGATATCGAAGAGCTCTTCATGGAGCTGACGCTGACCGCCGCCGCCGAGCTGAACCTGGCTATCGCCACCGCCGGTGTCGGTGGCGGCATCACCGCACGCCTGGGTCTGGATCTGTACGACCCGGACAGCGACGGCGCGGTGCATATCAGCGAGCTGATCAACTCCATCGATGCCGAGTTGCGCGACGGCGGCAACGTGGGCACCGATGTGTTCAAGGCGATCTTCGATCTTCAGGGGGCCATACTGGCCGAGTTGTTCTGGTACCTGTCGATCAACCTCGGCATCACCGAGCTGGAGTTCGGCGATACCATCTTCGGGCCCGAGGAAATCTTCACATTCGAATTCACCTTCAACCGCGCGCCGGTGCTGGCCACCGAAGCCGTTATCGATGGCGTCGACACCCTGATCATCAACGCAGGTCCGAACTCCATCGACCGCCTGAACGGCGATGTCTCCGACGGTGACGAGATCTTCGAGGTCGATTACGAGGGCGGTGATATCCGCATCCGCTCGCCGAGCCTGGGCGTCAATGACTGGCAGACCTATTCGAACGGGTACGATCACATCATTTTCCTCGGCGGCGAGGGTAACGACAGCATCACCTTCACCGACTTCGACGAGTCGAATATCACCTTCAACCTTCAGGGTGGCGCCGGCGATGACATCATCCAGTTCATCGAGGATCTGGGCGTTACGCCGGTCACCGGAGCGGGCGCGGTCATCCTCGGCGGTACCGGCAACGACACCCTGATCGGCAGCCACCTCAACGATCGCATCTTCGGCGGCCGCGGCAACGACACCATCGGCGGCGGTCGTGGCTATGACATCCTGATCGGCGATCAGGCCATACTGCGCGACGATCCCGAGCCTACCATCGGCGTCCTGGTGTCCACACTCGATGGCGACGACACCATCAACGGCGGCGATGCCGACGACATCATCTTCGGCGGTGGTGGGCTCGATATCCTCAACGGCGATGCCGGTGCCGATATCATCATTGGCGACGGCGGCCGTTTCGCCTACCAACTGACTGATGGCCATATCAATGTTTCGGCCTTCTCCATTCCCGGCTTCGTGCCCAACGACCGGCTCGATCCGGACCCTGCGGTCACCACCATGCAGCAGATGCAGAACATCCTGCTGGCGCTCGGCAGCATCTTCTCCGGCACCAACCTCGGCGGCGGCGCCGACGATACGATCGACGGCGGTGACGGCAACGACATCATCTTTGGTGGTGCCGCCAACGACGACATATCCGGCGGCAACAACGACGACCATATCGTCGGCGGTACGGGCTTCGACCTGATCAACGGCGACGATGGCGACGACGTGCTGTTCGGCAACGAGCAGGACGACACTATCAACGGCGGCATGGGCAGCGACGTCATCTCCGGCGGCTTCGGCGACGATACCCTGCACGGCGACGAGGGCAACGACTACATGGCGGGCAGTCGTGGCCGCGACATCATGTACGGCGACGAAGGCGACGACGAGATGCACGGCGAGGGCGAGCCGGACATCATGTTCGGCGGCGAGGATAACGACCTCGTGATCGGCGGCGTGGGCGCCGACATCCTCATGGGCGACGACGGCATCGTGGTGAAATTCGACGGTCTGGAAGGCGGCGGCGACCTGATCATCGGTGACGGCGATCCATTGCTGGCCGCACCGTTCAAATCCAACGCCGACAGTATTTTCGGCAGTCTCGACCTGATCCTGACCGATGTGGTGGATACCGACGGCAACGATATCCTCTCCGGCGGCGAGGGCGGCGAC
>JABXIM010000007.1 GCA_013373085.1 Oceanospirillaceae bacterium
GGCAAACCTTGCCCGGCTGCCGCGGTTACTGGCCATCTGAATACGGCGGGCGCCGCGCCGCGCTGGCCGAGGGCAAGGAACGGCCGGAGGATCGCGCCATCACGCCTAGCAAGACGGAAAACAATTCCGCTCGCCCGACTATTTCAGCACCCTGTTAGGCGAGAGGGTCTGGAATCCAGGGAGCGGAACTACTCTCCCCTTGGCCAGCATCTTCTGAAGGCACGCGACTACGCCTTTCTCAGCGCAACGCTGTACTTCGCCGCGAAGCATGTCGCGCTGGGGCTGGGGCTCCCCTTTGGCTTCGGGGTCAACGGCACGGACTGGGCATTCATCGGCGCCTTCTGTGTGATCGCGCACTTCTTGTTCTCGGTTGTCGCCGAGCTGCCTGTACTCAAGGTTGCCAGTCATATTCTAACGGGCGGTAGGGGGAGAAGGGCTCTCTAAGGCGCGGTGACGGTCAATAGGGCGGTAAGCTGTCGTTCGCTGCGTGATGTGTTACTGTCTGCTTTGTAAGAGAAACAAGATCAGGTTAGAAAGGCATCGACATGTTTGAATAAGGGAAGGACTATGTTGATGGAATGGAGCACGCTGCTGTCGAATGAACGCCTGCACGACCCAAAGCACTCGGAGCAAGCGAACCGGTCCATCTTTACACAAGATTACGACAGAATTGTATTCTCGGAGCCCTTTCGGCGCTTGGCCAACAAGACTCAGGTGCAACCGCTCTATGAACATGACCATGTTCACCACCGCCTGACCCGGAAAAGCCTGAATTTCCAGACCTGAGGTTGCTCTATCCCTAGGTTTGCGTAACAACGCCTCGTACATGTCAGTACGCCAGTTCACCCCAACGAGCTTTTGAAATGTTTTCAATTCTGAAAGGCAAGGGAGTCGTCTTCGACCCTTCTCTTCATCGGTATCCGACGGTCGATCTCACGAAGATCGAGAAAAATCTCGATCTCGCCCGGAAGGGACAGGAAGACGGGGAAAGGGACGTACCGCCGAGCGCACAGACTTCACCGACGCAGTCGGAGATGAGCGTAGCACGCGAAATTGAGCAGATCCGCCAGCAGGCCCTGAACAATCACGACAGTGAAATCCAGTCCTATCGTGATCGGATCGCTAGTGCGCGATCGGATACCAGCGACATCAAGTTGAAGATCCAGAATTGCGTCGTATCATTGCGTGGCCTCGAGGCCAGTGAAAACCATCACCTCGACGTGCGGCTACGCAGGGTTCAGGAATATCAAGTCAAACTGGATGCCTTCCGGACGCGGCTCGGGATAACCGGCTTGCCGAACCAACGCGGATCGACCTTCTGGTTCGTGATCACGGGCGTCTTCATGCTGGCGATCGAGTCCCTGCTCAACGGAATGTTCTTCGCTCGTCACAACGAACTCGGCCAGATCGGCGGGATCGGGCAGGCGATGATGATCTCGGCGATCAACATCATGATCGGCGCAATCTGTGGTCTGCTAGCTAGGCATCGGTATCTTCGCACGGGTTTCGGCACTCTCATCGGCTGGTTGTCCATCGTTGCATGGGTTGTTCTTTCGGTCGGCTTCAATCTCCTGGTCGCCCATTTCAGGGATGCGCTGGACATGATGTCCTGGGACGCGGCCATGCAGTCCTCGGTCGGACGTGTCGTCTCGGAGCCCTGGGCCCTGGGATCGCTGGAGTCCGTGATCCTGTTGCTGGCGGGGCTCATCGTTAGCCTCCTGTCCTTCTACAAGACCAATGCGCTGCTGGACCCTGTTCCCGGCTTCAACAAGCTGTGGGATGCGGTCGAGAATTCGATCAATGATTATGCCGAGGCCTATGAAGCTTCGCAGCAAGTGCTGAAAGTATCCTTCCAAGAGCAAAAGGAAGATCTGCGCAAAGAGGTGAGAAATCGCCGGGAAGAGCTCCGGAATGCGGTTTCGGCCCTGAACGGGCAGGGATCGCTCGTCTCCAACCTCGAAACCTTCCTCGTCGGGCTGGAAAATGACGCCAATCAGCTGATGCGGATCTATCGCGAAGCCAACATGCGCCACCGCACCGCCGATGTGCCCGCCTACTTCGATGAAATGGTCAAGCTGGAGCGCCCGGCGAATGCGGAGACCGATGCCAACGACACGCATCGCGCCGAGGTCGAGGTCCAGATCGTCAGGATGGAAGAGTTGATGACGGCTGCCGTCGAACGGCTCAGCAAGGCACAGACGTACACGCTCAAGGCCTTCCCGACGCTGGAGGACATCCGGGCCGGTCGCACCGAGCGCAAGGCACGCGAGGACGACACCAGTCTGCAGGATCTTCTGGAGCCCGAGGTGGTTTCCTCTGCCGAGGTCCCTCATGCGGTGCCAAAGGCCAATTCGGACACGCCGGAGCCGGTCTTCGGGGCAACCGCCGAGGAGGAGTCGGCTACAGTCATGGTTGAAATGCCGGGTTCTACTGAGGACGCCCCCGCGGACCCTGACAAGGGCGGGACACCCGATCTGTTCGAGACAGCTCCGACCTCCGGCTCTAAGGCGGAAAAGGTCTGATGCCGGCCCATCGCAAGAAAGGCCCCTCGTTCGGGGCAATCGTGTGCGGGGGGGCGGCCGTCATCGCCTTGCTGGTGATCTTCGGTGGCTTCGGTTTGTTCTACTGGCAGGAGACGAACAAGCCGAAACAGGACCCAGAGAGCCTGTGTCTCGAAACCGGTGCCGTGGCGCAGCTCGTTATCCTGATCGATGAGACCGATCCGCTGACGCTGACGCAGCTCAACTTCGCGCGGACCCGCATCGACCGGATGATCGAGGAGGCCGATGTCGGCACGCGCATCAGCATCGGCATCGTCGCGCCGGATGCCGCCGAGCGCGAAGCTGCCTTTGTTTCTATCTGCCGTCCGGCGGAACAGGCCAATGCCCTGAGCGAGAACGTCAAGATGGTCCGCGATCGCTATCACGAGAAGTTCCTGAACCCTGTCAACGGGATGCTTGACGACCTGATGGTCGTGTCAGAACGGGACAGCTCGCCGATCTTGGAGAGCCTGCAGGAACTGCTGTCCCGCATTCCGGGCTTCCTGCCCGAAGACGTACCCGCGAAACTGGTCATCCTGTCCAACCTCGCGCAGCACTCCTCGACCCTTAGTTTCTACAAGGGCGGCAATTGGGAGAGCTTCAAGGCCTCCGGCGGCACGGCCCGGTTGAGCCATGCGCTGCAGGGAATGGAGATCCAGCTCTTCCAGATCCCGGCCAGCCCGGCCTTCCAGCCGACTCTCGAAGATTTCTGGCGCCGCTACCTGGACCTACAGGGCGCCGGTCGTCTGAACTACCAGAGTCTCGGAGATCTATGATGAGACGGACAGAACCCACCTTCCGACGCTACCCCTTCGAACGCCGGCGTGCGGATGCAACCGACAAGGTCGTCCTCTTCATGTCCCTGCTGCTGGGGATCTGCGGCTCCCTCGTCCTGAAGACTATCGGCGTGCCGCTCTGGATCCCGGCGGTCGTGTCCGGGGCCGTCATCGTCCTTTACGCGGTGATCACCTTCAGCTGGCCGCGCATCCAGCTCGAACCCGACCAGATCGGCGACAACGCCTATTACCTCGGTTTCGTGCTGACGCTGACCTCGCTGGCCTACAGCCTCTACCAGCTGGCCGGTCAGACCACCGAGACCGACTTCATCGCCGAGGTGATCTCGGGCTTCGGCATAGCGCTCAGCTCGACCATCGTCGGCGTCGCCGTGCGGGTGTTCTGCCTTCAGTTCCGGCTGGACCTAGCCGCGCGCGAACATACGACGCGGATGGAGATTAACGAGGCCGCGCGACAGTTCCGGGCCGAGATGGCCGACGTGATCCGCGGCACGAAGTATCTCGGGATCGAATTGCGCCAGAGCCTCGAAGAGCATCACGACGAACTGGCCAGGGGCAGTGCCGCCCACCGCGAGCGGCTGGAAAGCGAGAGCGTCTCGGCAATGCGCGCGACCCTGCAGCCCGTGGCTACGGAGCTGCGCGAGATCCTGGAGCAGACGGCGCGCGAGGCTGCCCTTGGCCGCACCGCCTCTGAAGAGGCGCGCGCCAGGATCATGGCCGATCTGGAGACCAGCCTGAGGGAGGCCTCGGACTGTATCGGCCGGAGCCTCGGCGACTTCGGGGACGGGGTCACGGCATCCTTCGGCAAGCTTCAGAGCGACATCGACCGTATCGAAACCGGTTTCGGCGGGACGCTGGAGACCATCGGTCGTGATCTGGACCGGTCGGCGGACCGGCTTGAAGAGCTGACGACCGAACGGATCCGGGCGCTCGAAACGGCCCTAGGGGCAAGCCAGCAGGCGGTGGTCGATGCGGGGGTGGCGCTGGTCCACAGTGCCGAGACGAGCTTCGGAGGAGTGGTGCGTGCCACTGAGGAGGTCGAGACACGGGCCGAGCAGGCCCTCGAGACGATTTCCCGCGGTGTCGATGCCGGGGGGCAGTCCCTGAAGACGGCGATAGAGTCACTGGCGAAGGATCTGGGCGCCCGAGAAAACCGTTTTTCCGCTCCTCTGGAAACGCTGGAGAAGGCCGTTGCCGATCTCCAGGCGCGGCTCGAAACGGTCGATCCAGTGGTGCAAGGGCTAAACGAGAGCGGACGCGCTTTCGGACAGGCACTGGACGGCATTGCGACCGGGATCCGGGCGCAGGAGGAGCGCCTCGCCGCGCCCTTCGCCCAACTGGACAAGTCCACCGGGGACCTGGGCGTCCGTCTTGCCGCGGCCGGCGATGCCGCCCGAGGCCTGGAAACGGGCAGCCGCGGCGCGAAGGGAGCGTTGACTGATCTGGCAAGCGGTGCGAAGTTCTACGAAGAACGGCTCGTGGCCCCTCTAGAGCGGATGGACAAGGCGGTGGAGCGGATCGTTGAACACAGCCGGTCCCTGGAAACCGAACTCGGCACGACGCGCATGGTCGCCGAGGAAGTTGCCGCCCTCCGCAAGGACGTGCCGCCGCTCCATGCCGCACTGGTTTCCCTGCAGACCGGGCTGGAGAGCCGCATGCCACCGGCTGCGATCGGTGAGCGGGACGCGGTCTGATGGCTGGATCCCGGATCCCGGTTTCACAGGAGGCCAATTACCGGCGTGGCACGGTGATGGGGCTGACGGCTGCCGAAACCTTCATGCTGATTTGCTTCATCCTGCTGTTGCTGTTGAGCTACTGGATCGCGACGACGCGTAACGCGACGGAGTTCTATCGCCAGTTCTCGGACGAGCAGAGGCTTGCGGCGCAAGAGTATCGCGCGGACCTCGCACGGTTGGACGAAACCCTGGCCCGCAACCTGCAGTTCGAACGGCTGCTGGATGATGCCGGCGGCAAGGAGACCCTTCTGGACGCCCTGCGTCTGGTGCAGGAGCGTCCGGATCTGTCGGTGGAAGATCTGTCCGAGCGGTTGCGGCTTCTCGATGATGACATCGTGCGTCAGATCGCGGAGCAGAGCCTGCGTCTCGAAACCGAGGAACGGCTGGCGCTCCGGGATCTGTCCACGGTGAAGGATCTCCCCGCGATGGTGTCGCAGGTCGCATCCCTTCCGGAAGATGTTCAGGAGATGATGGTCGAGTTGCAGCAGTTTCGCGAGAGCGGGGTGGATCCGAAGCAGATCTCCGCAATGTCGGAGGCGCTTGCCGCGTACCGGGCGACCGGCATGGATCCCGGCGACGTCCTTGCTATGACCGACGAGCTGTCCGACTTCCGCCGCTCGGGTCTGGCAGCAGAGGAAGTCGGAGACCTGGCAGAGGCGGTGGCGGACCTGCGGTCGAGCAACCTGGCGACCGGTCGCGAGATCGCCGACGAGATCCGCCGCCGTGCTGGCGATGTCATCGCGTCGATGGGCGGGCAGGTGCTGGACAATGGTAACGTGGTTTTTCCGGACGGCGTCTTGTTCGACCAGGGGAGCGCGGAGATCAAGCCGGCTTTCCGTAAGGTTCTGGAAAACATCTGCGAACCATGGGTATCCGCACTGCATGCCTTCGATGGTTCCATCCGGAACATCCAGATCGAAGGGCATGCGTCCTCGGACTGGGGAAGCCTGGTTCCGATTGAGGCGTTCCGGAACAATCTCGATCTCAGCCAGCGCCGCTCTGCCAATGTCTTCAACGAATGCTTGGACGACATCTCGGATCCGGAACTGTATGGCTGGGCACGGGATCAGCTGGCTGCGGTCGGCTACTCCTCCTCGCGGTTGATCCGATTGGCTGATGGCTCCGAAGATCGCGAGCGTTCGCGCCGCGTCGTATTCGGCATAGACTTGAAGACACGCGAAGACTTGGCGATAGACCGGCTTTTCGCAGAGTCCGAGTGACGCAATTTCCTTAGGATGATCTTCAGACCTTTCTCCGAGGCTCTACGATGAGCCATCGGGAAAGGTCCTGCCAATGCGTACCGTGCGTCCGTCTGCCACCAGCACTGCCACATTGCCACGCCTGCTACGGCTGGGAATGTCGGTACTCTCCGTTGCCCTGATCGTCAGTCTTTGGTTCGGGCGCAACAGCCTCGAAACCGAGGGGGTCCTGGTCGCCGCTATTATACCTTTTATCTGCTTTCTGACGGTCCTGCGGGACGGCTGGCGCGGAGGACGTTCATTTGTTTCACCCCGGCTTAAGCCGCTGCGGTCTAATCGCTGACGCGGCTACCTCGTCTACACTGCCTACATTGACTGGCGAGACCGTGCTGCATGAGATCGCAGAGGGCCGCTTTGGCGAAACTGCACCGCAGCGCCGGCCGACCTGGCGAATGACGGCTTCGGGCCGGGAGCGACGCCGCCCTAGTGGCGGCCAGGCGCCTCGCACTGCGGCGCACCGAAGGTCGGCAAGGAGCCCAACTGACCGAGATCGAGCCGGAGCTTCGCTGCGGGTGCATTCGTCCGCTCCCAAGCCCTTCCACGACATTCGTGCCCCGCACTCTTACAGGTTGACGCGGGCAGAGACGCAGACGCCGCCCAGTCAGGCTGCGTGGCTCGTGATCCACCCGGATCTCAAGGGCGCTCCCGCGACGCGTGTTGTCTCAGATCCCATCCTGAGCATTTTTGCGCCAGACGCTGATGGGCGGGTAAGCGCCGTTTGACCGAAGCCATCTCTGGCTTTAAGTTCGGCGTGTTTTCCTTTCAGAGAGATCCGTCGTGTCTGTGCAAGGCCGCAAGGACCAAGTGACCCTTCGGGCGCGCCCGGACCTGTACGGCATTGAAACCCTTTCTGCGCATTACCTGAAGCAGAGCTTCAAGCCGCACGCCCATGATGAATACCTCTTCGGTGTGATCGATGGTGGGGTTCACGCGGTCTGGTGTCGGGGCGAGATGCATCAGGTGCCGCGTGGATCCGTGGTGACGATGCGGCCCGGAGACATCCATCATGGTGGCGCAGGCAACGAGGCGGGCTGGCGGCAGCGGATGCTCTACATCCCCGAGGCCGGGATGCGCGCGCTGATCGAAGACATGACCGGCCATGCCGCCACGGGGACGCTGGATTTCGGAGCGGCGTTTCACGCGCGGCCCGATCTGGCCCGGAGGTTCGCCCTGTTGCACGAGGCGCTGCATGCTTCGGAGCAACGGCTCGCGCGCGATATGGCGCTGGACGCGTTGGTGGGGACGCTGATGCGCGAAATGGCACCGCAAAGCGTTTCACCTGTGCAAGCGGCGGATGGGCGGATCGCGGATGCGGTCGAGTTTCTCGATGCGCAGGTCGACGAAGATGTTTCGCTTGACGATCTGAGCCAGATCACCGGCCTGCGCCGCAGGCAGACGATCGATGCCTTCCGGCGCGCCACGGGCCTGCCGCCCCATGCGTGGCACGTTCAGAGAAAGGTCTTGCGGGTCAAACGCCTGCTCCGGGACGGTCAGACCCCGGCAGAGGCCGCAGCACAGACGGGCTTTGCCGACCAAAGCCACATGGGGCGGCATTTCCGCGCCATCGTCGGCATGACGCCTTCGGCCTTTGCCAAGGGCTGAGACCGCGTTTTCGTTCTATATCGCCGCCCGCCGTCCGGCCTATTGCGCCCTCATCTCACGTGAGACAGGAGGCCAAGGTGGCGGTATCAGAGAGTTTCAATGCACGGCGTACGTCCCTGTGGGCCGATCTCGCGGTATTGGGCGTGGCCTTGGTCTGGGGGGCGAGCTACCCGGTGGCCAAGGGAGCGCTGGCCTATATGCCCGTTCTGTTGCTGATCTTTTATCGCTTTACGCTGACGGCGGTGGTGATGGGGGCTGTGGCCCACCGGGATCTGCGCGCGGCCCCGCGGCGTGACCTTTGGGCTGGGGCGGTGCTGGGCGCGATCCTCTGCGCTATCTTTTTGTCAGAGACATGGGGCGTGTCACTGACCACGGCGACCAATACAGCGCTGATCATCTCGCTTTGCACGATCTTCACACCGTTTCTCGAATATGGTTTGCAGCGCCGCCTTCCGCCTTTGGGCGTTATGGCGGGGGCGGTCATTGCCATCGTGGGCGTCATGGTGCTTTCAGGCGGTATGGGCGCGCTCGGCGCGGGCGACCTGCTGGTGCTGTGTGCTGCGGGCCTGCGGGCGGTGATGGTGGTCTCGACCAAGCGCCTGATGGAGGGCAGCCGCATGTCTTCGGCCGCGCTCACGGCTGTGCAGGCCGCGACGGTCGCAGCGCTCACCGGGGCGATGCTTTGGGTGCAATCGGGCGCAGGGGGGCTTTTTGTCCGGGCTGACCTCGCGGCATGGGGCGCGGTGGCCTTCCTGTCGCTCTTCTGCACCATCGGCGCCTTCTACGTCCAGAACGCCGCGGTGCGCCGCACCAGCCCCACGCGGGTGAGCTTACTCATGGGCACGGAGCCGCTCTTTGGCTTTGCCCTCGCCTGGATGCTTCTTTCTGAACCTGCGACTTTATCGGCATTTCTCGGCGCAGCGCTCATCGTTTCGGGGACTTTCCTTGGCCTTTGGGTCGAAAGGCTCCGCTGACGCTCGCAGAACTTGAAAAGCACCGATCACAATCGCAACGCGACCGGATCCGTTTTGCGCGTGGCCTGCCCCTCTCCTTGGCCTGAGCGAGTATGCCGCGCCATGCCCTGGGTGCCTGTCTCGGTGACGCCGCGCTGCATCGCCTGCCACCTCGGCACGCGGCAGGGTTCGGCCGATAGTGACGGACATGCCGATCGCGGAGCCACTACGCGGTACGGCAAATACCTGCGCAGAGCCGTCGCTTAGCGGCTCGCAGGCTGTGGCTGCAGCGAACGGCAGAAACGTCCGCGGTGCGGCCGTTAACAGGGTGCTGAAATAGTCGGGCGAGCGGAATTGTTTTCCGTCTTGCTAGGCGTGA
>JABXIM010000158.1 GCA_013373085.1 Oceanospirillaceae bacterium
CGCGCAAGCGCCCTCCCACATTTATAGTTAATTCTTTTTCGGGCGCGGGGCGCCCTCGTCAAGCTTGCTGGTTTCTGACGCAAGCTATGTACCTACATCCATGTAGGCAACAGTTTGTTTTTTGCGAGTAGGCTCGCCCCTACAGTTTTAGTTCGTTTAGCATTTCGCTTAATGCCGCTCGCCAATGTTTGCCTTGCTCACCTAATAGTTCATAGGTGTCATCTGTGTTCATCACGCTATAGGCAGGTCGTTTTGCCGGTGTTGGGTAGGCAGACGCTTTTATTGGGTTAATTGGAATTTGTTTTTCTAATAAACCTTTTTCTGTGCCTAGTTCTTGTATGGCGACAGCAAAGTCATACCAACTGGCCACACCTAAATCGCTATAATGATAAATGCCAGTATTGGTATTTATAGCGAACGCCCAACAGGCTTTGGCTAAACCTTTTGCCCATGTTGGGCTACCAATTTGATCACTTACCACACCCAGCTGTGGTTTTTCGGCCATTAACTGCAACATGGTTTTAACAAAATTATTACCATGGGTGCTGTACACCCATGAAGTGCGAATGATCACACTATTATCTGCCAAGTTATTTGTTATGGCTTTGCACCCTGCTAGTTTACTTGCACCATAAACCCCTAGTGGATTAGTTTGATCACTGGTGTCATAGGGGGTATTTTTTGTGGCATCAAATACAAAATCGGTGGATACATGAATTAAGCGTGCGCCGATATCTTTGCATGCTAATGCCAAATACTCTGGGCCTTTTGCGTTTACTGCGTATGCGGCTTGCTCATCATTTTCGGCTTTATCTACCGCGGTATAAGCGGCTGCGTTTATGACTAGGTTAGGTTTAATGTGGCTGATAACTTTTTGTACTGATGATTGCTCAGCAATATTTAATTCTGAAGAATCAAATGCAAACACCTCAACCCCTTGCGGGGCTGTTTGTTGCAGCTCATAACCTAGCTGGCCATTTTTCCCTGTAATGAGTACTTTCATTCAATCATATTCCGCTATATGTATAACTTTTCTATATTAAGAACACGCCAGATACTTTAAGTAATTTATTAAACTAGTATCGGGCGCAGGGCCCTCATACGTTTGTTAGAGGCAAGGACGTCTTTATAGATTCACTCAAATTTATCTGCGTCCTGGAATGATTTTCCCGCTTCATCTTTTTCAGATAGTAGCGGTGCTTCACCATTTACCAGTGGCCATGTAATACCGACGGCTGGATCATCCCACTTTAATGACCTGTCGTGTTCTGGCGCGTAATAATCCGTGCATTTGTACACAAATTCGGCCGTTTCGCTCATTACATAAAAACCATGGGCAAAGCCTTCTGGCACCCATAATTGTTTTTTGTTTTCAGCAGATAAAATTTCCCCCACCCACTGGCCAAACGTTGGGCTATCCATTCGCATATCAACCGCTACATCAAATACTTCACCTTGCACCACACGCACAAGCTTGCCCTGTGTTTGTTGCATTTGATAATGCAGGCCACGCAAAATTCCTTGTTTGGATTTTGAGTGATTGTCTTGCACAAAAGGCTTACCACCGGTTAGCTCATCCATTATTGATGCGCGAAAGGTTTCCATAAAGAAACCACGGTCATCACCAAATACTTGTGGTTCAATAATTTTTACATCTGATATGTTTGTATCAACGACTTTCATTGTTTTACCTTATGCTTCTAGGCTTTCAGCTTTAGAGACTTCTACCGCTTCGGCATAACGCTTGCGCATCTCAAACTCTTTTCGTTCTTCTAGAATAGTTAAAAGGTATTGACCGTAACCATTCTTTTTCATCGGCTGAGCTAACGCTTCTAGTTGTTCAGCTGTGATATAGCCTAAACGAAACGCAATTTCTTCTGGGCAACAGACTTTTAATCCTTGGCGGCGCTCAATGGTGGCAATAAAGTTGCTGGCATCCAATAGGCTATCGTGAGTGCCTGTATCTAACCATGCAGTACCACGGCTTAGTAGCTGTACATTTAAAGTTTCGTCTTGCAGGTAAAAATTATTGATATCGGTGATTTCTAATTCACCACGAGGGCTTGGCTTAATATTCTTTGCCACTTCAACCACACGGTTATCGTAAAAATATAAACCAGGTACAGCATAATTAGATTTAGGTTTTTCAGGTTTCTCTTCTAACGAGATAACCTTCCCGAGATGGTCAAACTCAACCACACCAAATGAGGTTGGATTAATCACATGGTAGCCAAATATAGTGGCGCCGGTTTGATCACTTGCAGCAGCTGCCAACATATCTTTTGACATATTGTGGCCAAAAAACAAGTTGTCACCCAAAATCAAGCACGCAGGTGCGCCATCTAAAAATTCCTCAGCAATTATAAATGCCTGTGCCAACCCATCTGGGCTTTCTTGTATAGCGTATTCAATACTAACACCCCAATCACTACCATCGCCTAATAGTGCTTTAAATGCTGCGTTATCTTGTGGCGTTGTGATAATTAAAATTTCACGCATACCCGCTAACATCAGAGTACTTAACGGATAAAAAATCATGGGCTTATCATACACAGGCATTAATTGCTTACTCACGCCTCGTGTTAACGGATACAGACGAGTGCCAGAACCACCGGCTAGAATAATTCCTTTACGCTGCTTTGGGGTTTCTGTTTTTGTTGTACTCATTTTTTGGTCCTTTCGTGCTCTTACATCCGGTAAGGGTTATGATTTATATTTGTGATTAAATTAACAGTTTTAAATTCGTTTTAAGCGCACAGTGAGTTACTGCTTAATAATCTGCACGCATTTCACTTTTTAAAGACAATAAAAACCCAACTGTAATTTTAATTACAATTAAAGTCCCTACGCTGTTATCACAGCGTAGTAATTTATCGTTTACTCTTTACTAAAGTGTTAACACTACCGCTGCTGATACCGCTACTTGATAAATTACCTGCATAATGTCTTTGGTAATTTGCAGTGATTTAACATCAGGTTTGGCCAGTACAAAAATCTCATCTCCTGGCGAGATTTCATCTTCATCACCTAGGTCATTATTCATATTTTTAAATGTGCCATTAGGTTTCATAATAAGGATATTCATGTCATCCACATCGGCGGTTGTACCACCTGCGTGATTGATAAAGTCTTGTGTATCTAGCTCGTCGTTATAGGCAATGGCGGTTGGGAATAGCACCTCACCATGCACCATGACCAAGTTGCGCTTACTTGGTACAACTATACGGTCACCTTGCTGTAAAATAATTTTTGATGCATCATAGCCATCGGATAATAATACCTGGCCTTTTGGCTCTACTTTTTTGGCTTTCTCAATCCACTGAATAATAATTTCAGCTTCAGCTTTTCTTAGTTGAGCACCTTCATTAGTCGCAGACCGGGCGGTTAATACGCTTTGCTCAAGCGCAGCTAGTGATGCCATTAACATGTCTTTTTGACGAGCCGCAACCGACTTACGATATAACTGCACCGCACTTTCATTGGATAAGCGGGTGTACTTAATCTGACCTAATAAATCTTTTAAACTGGCCCCCCATGGCAATACCATTTCATAGGCCGAGTCGTGTTCGCCTGTCACATCCACACTAATACTATTAGCTCTCAACTGAGACGACACCTTAATAAGCGCACCCGCTTTTACTTTAATACCTTTAATTTCTGTTAGAGCATACTGTTTGGCATCCACCTGTTTTTTATTACTGGTTTCATTTTCAACCATAGATTCAACAATCGTCACATGGGTGGCCTGCTCGCTGGGCACCACCGCTTTTAATACTCGACCTAACTCTACCTCTGCTTTCTCAAGTTCATACTTACCGCTAAAACCTACATCACCTTCTATAGTGATCTCTCCTGTTTTGGGAGCGATAAATATGACATCACCATCTTGTAATTGAATTGCAGGTAAATTGCCATTTTCAATAAAATCGTACAGATCTAAATTGAATAAAGTTTTATTACTGCGCTTTAACGCGATCTTTCTTAAACTACCAATATCACGGCGAATCCCACCTGCTTGATCAATGAATTTAAGTAGGCTATCCGCACTTTGACCCTCATAAAGCCCCGGTTTTTTTACTAAACCTGATAAAAATACTTTTACTTTTTGACTCGACAATAAAGTGACATAGGCTTCGACATTCGACTTATAAACTCGCTTAACCGCCTTCAATACAACTTTATTCAGGTCCTTATTTGTAACCCCTAACACTTTAATTGGACCAACTTTAGGTACAAAGATATTGCCTTGTGGATCAACCTTAGTTTCACTCTGAAAATCGATTCCACCCCAAATTTGCAACAACAACGTATCACCTTGTGATACACGATACTCAGGATTAATTCCCGAAAAAGAGGAGCTTGAAAAACCTCCCTCAAATAACCATCCACCATATAATTGGGTGCTATGACTATCAATGATTGTATCAGGCGCTTCTTGGTCGGTATCAATACTCAACGCATTAACCTTTACAGCTACCATCAATAAAATTAGAAATAATATTTTCATTAGTCTTTATGTTCCTTAATGATGGCCAATACTAAACGCCCAACTAAATACACCAATACCAAACACACAAACCAAGTAATAACATTGTAAATTCGGCGCGGATAACGATCTTCTTCTGCTAGAGCAGGGTGTTCAATTACTAATAAATGTTTTAGTTTACGATAGGCCTCTGCTCGTACTGTCTCCAAGCCAACCAGTGAAGTCTTATACAAATCTGATGCCAGCTCGGCATTTAATTTTATTTCCTGAAAATCTACATTGATTTTATTAAGAGATTGCTGGTCTTGGTTAGTAAGACGATTTTTTTCTTCTTCTAGCTGCCGCTCTAAAGAATTAATTCGTATTTTTTTTGCTTTCACTTCTGGAGCATCGTCACGCATAAATGCGAGTAAAGACTTAAGCTCTGTCTGCTGCCGAATAATTTCCGATTCTAACTCGTTAATCGCGCCAACCAAGGCACCTCCCTGTTGTTCTGGATTATAAAGTTTAAATTTATCCTGAAAATCAACTAGCTCATTTTGAATTTTCTTTAACTCATTATATGAGCGAGTTACCTCTTTTTGTGCATAATCAACTTGCTCTTGCGCCATTTTAGCGCCCAGCTCATTTATGAATGCCTCACTCAAATTTAATAATGCCTTTGCTACTTGTAACGAATAATTAGCATCAAATGTTTGTATCTCAACGTATAGAACATCCGATAATTCATCATGTAATACTCTGATTTGTGATTGATAAAAATCCACATACTCTTCAATAGTACTGTTTTTACTCAGACGACTTATTACATCAAAATCTTCACGCTCAAAATGCGCTTTTAAGGAAACGGCTTCATTTAACGCCACAGCGATTTCTCGAGATTCTATATATTTTTTAAGTACTAGAGCATCACGCATACCTCCAGATATAGACCCTATAGCTGCTAAGCCAGAAAATGGAGATTCCGCACTATTGGCTTGCTTCACCATAAACTGCGTTTCACTGACATATCGTGGACTAGCAATTACTGAATAATAGAAGATGACCAACAAAGAAGCGGCCAATACAAATACAAATGATCCAAATTTAGCCCATGCGAAATCTGCCGTTTTTTGTGCTTTTATATAGGCTTTACTATCCAAAACAAACTGACGAGGATCACGCTTTAGTTTATTGACCTTTCGAGCCACTGGCCCTATTTCTTTAACTGGATTTGGCATGACTGTCGCTCTTGTATTGTTCGATAGCATCGTCAATTGATTCGATATACTGAATCGTTTGATTCCCAAGTAAAATGGCACTTTCACAGAACATTTTTAATTGTGGTAAATTGTGATTGACCATTATTAATTTTGTCTGTTTATATTTCTCTTTTAGTAAGGATTCGCTTTTTTTTCTAAATGCCATATCCCCTACTGCATTCAATTCATCTATCAACAACACATCAAAATCAAAATCGAATGCCATTGTTAAACCAAATGCTACACGAGCACGCATACCATTTGAGTAAGTTTTTACCGGTTCATTGAAGTACTGCCCAATCTCTGCAAATTCTGCGACCTTCTCTTCAACCATTTTCGTATCTTTATACCCATGGATCCGCGCGACAAAACGTACATTTTCTCGACCACTCATACTACCCTGTAAGCCACCTTGCAATCCAAGTGGCCATGAAATATTAAGTGAGGTTTCAATTGTACCTTTTGAAGGAATATCAGCCCCACCAATCATACGGATCAAAGTGGATTTACCCGCTCCATTAGGCCCAAGTACAGCCACACTTTTGTCCATGGGTATAGATAAATTTACATCTTTGAATACATAACTTCGGCCATTACTTGTTGGATAGTATTTGCACATATTTTTAAAATGAATCATGACGCGATAAACCTGCGCTTATTCACCTGGTAAAGCATCAATCCAACGGCATTAAAAACCAAAGCTAGAAAAGCAACGTAATAGCCATTACCTACTGGTGTTACATAAGAAGTGAACATTGCATCTCGGCTGAGTTCAATCACATGAAAAAGCGGATTCCATGTGAATAGATACCAATATTGTGAAGGAATCATTGTTGCAGAATAAAAAATCCCAGATATAAACATCATAGGGGTCATTACCATTCCCAGTAATTTGGTTGTATCCTTCCAATACACAACGGCATTGCACAAAAGTAGTCCTATGCCTGTTGCCAATAACACTAATAATGTACTGGCAGTTATTAACTCTAATAGGTCATATGGCCAAACCTCAAAGCCAAGCCAAGCCAAAATACTCATTAATATGATGTAAACCACAATAAACGTAGCCACCTCGATTACCAACCTAGCAATAAATGGGTCTAGCGGTGATACCTGTCGATATGAGAGTAAGCTCTTATTCGCATCAACCGATGCGCTTAACTGTGGTAACAATTTGGAGAAAAACTTAAATGGGATTAATGCAACAAGCATAAAGACTGCTACAGGCACTCCTGACAAGCTGCTACGGCCAATCAAACTGAACATAATTGCAAGTACTGAAGCCTGTGCTGCTGGCTCAGCCAACGCCCAAAAGTAACCCAATTTGGATGAACCAAAACGAGTTTTAATCTCACGCATGATCAAAGCATGAACAGTGTCTCTCATAATTTGTAGAGAAGCGCGAGCCACGATGAATCCTTGATTGTTTAAAAAACAATCTAAACAATAATGTCTTAGTTATATTTATGAAAACGCTAGAAGAGAGTGCGATTACTTCCTTGTCGCAAAATGCATAAAATTTTGAAGGAGGGATTATAGTTTCAAAAAATTACAGTTCAAATCAAAAC
>JABXIM010000016.1 GCA_013373085.1 Oceanospirillaceae bacterium
GCATTCGGCCAGGTAGTCGGGCGTCGCATCGCAGCGGTAACGTGCACCCGGCTTGTGGGCCATGCTCTCGCAATAGGCCTCGGGCGTCATGCTCGCGACATCGGTGTAGGGGCCGTAGTACCGGGTCTCCTTGGGTTCTGAGACCGCCACCTCGGGATGCTGCTGCAGATAGGCCGCCATCGAGGTGGTGCCGCATTTCGGCGCCCCGAGGATGAACAGGTTCGGACCGCGGCCCGGAGGAAAGGCGGAAGAGCTCATGCGTCTGTGTCCTTGTGGCGGGAGAAGGTCTCAGCCATGGCCCGACACCGTTCCGTCGACCATCCTCAGGTGCGGGCCGGACAGCATCACGGTTTCCAGTAGCCGGCTGTCCTCGGCAAAGAACGCCTGCACCTCCGAGCGGAGCTCGGGCGCAAGGCTGTCCCGGTCGGTCGCGACCGGCGCCGCCACCGACTTGATCGCCCGGCCGACGCCAAGCCCGCCACGAATGCCAAGGCGCCGCTTGAGACGGAAAAGCACGGCCGAGGCCTGCAGGACGATCGGAAAGCGGATGGTCTTGCGCAGGTTCTGCGCGGTGAAATCGACCCCCTCCTGCACCTCGATGCCCAGAAAGGCGCAAAGCGTCTCCCAGACGGTGTCGATGTCGGCGCGCAGGGTCGCCATCTCGATGACGATGATACGCTCGCGGGGGATGACGTCCAGCGCATCCGTGACCTGACGGCCGACCGAGGCACGCTGGTCGTAGACCAGACGGCGGGCATCGCTGCAGGTCACGGGCACTCGCTTGCCGGCGCGACGGTCATCGCGGGCCTGCCAGGCCTCCTCGAAGCTCGCGATGTTCTCGAAGCCCATGAGGCGCACCTGCTGGTGCATCGAGAAGGCGAGGTCGGCCTGGTCGCGCACCATGACGATGTAGCGGGCATCGGGGTTTTCCGCGGCGATCCGCGCCACGGTTTCGGGCACCGCGAGATAGTTCGGGGTCGCCTCGCAGCGGTAGCGGGCGCCGGGCTTGTGGGCCATGCTCTCGCAATAGGCCTCGGCGGACATACCGGGAGAACCGGCATAGGGACCGTAATAATTGGTCTCCTTGGGCTGCGAGACCGCCACCTCGGGGTGCTGCTGCAGGTAGGCCGCCATCGAGGTGGTGCCGCATTTCGGCGCCCCGAGGATGAACAGGTTCGGACCGCGGCCCGGAGGAAAGGCGGAAGAGCTCATGCGTCTGTGTCCCTGTAGCGTAGCCCGTGGCGTCGGAGGCGCTCACCCATGGTCGATGTCCTGGCCTGCGACCTTGCCGTCCACCACCCGCAGGTGCGGCCCCGAGAGCATCGCCTGCTCCAGCAGCCGGCTGTCCTCGGCGAAGAAGGTCTGCAGCTCGGCGCGCAGCTCCGGCGAGAGGCTCTCGCGCTCGCTGGCCACCGGCGCCGCGGCCGACTTGAGCGCCCGCCCCACGCCCATACCGCCGCGGATGCCGAGCCGGCGCTTGAGCCGGAACGCCATGGCCGAGGCCTGCAGCAGGATCGGGAAGCGGATGGTTTTGCGCAGGTTCTGCGCGGTGAAATCCACGTCGGTGCGGTGCTCGATCTCGAGAAAGCTGCAGAGAGCCTCCCAGACGGCCGCGATGTCTGCGCGCAACGCGTTCATCTCGATGATCATGATGCGCTCGCGGGGGATGATCTGCAGCACCTCTGCAAGCTGCTTGCCCACCGCGGCGCGGTGATCGTAGAGCAGCCGGCGGGCGTCGCCGCAGGTCACCGGCACGCGCTTGCCGGCGCGCCGCGCGTCGCAGGCCCGCCAGGCCTCCTCGAAATCCGCGATGGTCTCGCTTCCGGACAGGCGGAATTCCTGGTGCAAGGAAAAGGCCAGGTCGGCCTGGTCGCGCACCATGACGATGTAGCGGGCATCGGGGTTTTCCGCGGCGATCCGCGCCACGGTTCCGGCATCGCTCAGATAGGCGGGCGTCGCATCGCAGCGGTAACGTGCACCCGGCTTGTGGGCCATGCTCTCGCAATAGGCCTCGGGCGTCATGCTCGCGACATCGGTGTAGGGGCCGTAGTACCGGGTCTCCTTGGGTTCGGAGACCGCCACCTCGGGATGCTGCTGCAGGTAGGCCGCCATCGAGGTGGTGCCGCATTTCGGCGCCCCGAGGATGAACAGGTTCGGACCGCGGCCCGGAGGAAAGGCGGAAGAGCTCATGCGTCTGTGTCCTTGCTGTCCATGTCCGCAAACGACGTCACCGGGAAGATCATCCCGATCACGCTGACGTCGGGGGCCTTGATGCGCCGGATCAGGACCCAGAGGGTGGCGTTCCAGAAGATCACCTGCAGCGTCACCGCCCAGGCCGCCCCGATCACCCCGAACAGCAGGATCCCCGCGATCAGCAGCAGGAAGGCCACGATGTTCGACAGGATGATTGCCCGGGAATAGTAGTGCTCGTATCCCGCCGCCTGCAGCATGACCCCGAGCGGCCCTGCGAGGGTGGTCAGCAACGGACCAAGGCTCATGATGATCAGGACATGCCCGCTGTCGGCATAGGCGGGACTGAAGAACGAGAGAATCCAGCCGGCGAAGACGGTGATGAACACGAACACGGCAGCGCTGCTCAGGCCGATCAGCAGGGTGAGCCGGGACAGCTTGTGCTGGATCTCGGTCAGGTTGCCCTTCGCGTGCATGTTCGAAATCGCGTTGATCGAGATCGACCGCGCCGAGAGCAGCGGAATCGTGAGCAGGTTCGCGACCCGCTGGGCGACGAACAGCAGGCCGCTCTCGGCCGGGGCGATCATGAAGCCCACCGCGAGGTGGACGAGGTTGGGATATCCGGTGGTCAGCACGTTCGGCAGCCAGATCAGTCGGGCGGCGCGGGCCGCATCCTCGGGCAGCTTGTAGCGCTTGAACAGCATCCGGAACTGCGGGCGGATCTCCGGATCGATGGCCGCCTGCAGCACCGCAATGGCCATCAGCAGCACGCACATGATCAGGATCGCGAGCGGCGCGTCCACCGGCCATCCCGCCGCCGTCGCGACCATCAGCGCGGCGATCACCAGCACACGCCAGAAAATGTCCCGGGGCACCATGGCCCAGAAGATCTGCCCTTTGCCCCGCATGATGTGCATCTGGTACTCGGCCACCTGGGTCGCCATCAGCAGCAGCGCGGCGAAGGGCAGCAGCAGGATGGTCTCGGTCGACATCTCGGGCCGTGCGACCCTCAGTATCAGCGCCGCGATCACCGACCCGCCGATCGCGAGCAGGCTCATGCGGACGATCGTCGACCAGCCTTCGCGGATCAGCGTCTCGACCACCTCGGGCTGGTTCAGTGCCTCGTAACGGGGGATGAACCTCTGCACCACCTCGCGGCGGGCGAAGGACAGCAGCGGAACCAGCAGCAGCACCGCGCTGAAGGCCATGGAGAACAGGCCGAAGGAATGTTCTCCGAGAAGCCGCGCCAGCGCGGCGAACATCACGAAGGAAATACAGATTCCCGCCATGCGAATGCAGAGGAACAGGAAGGACTTCTTGAACAGGGAGCGGATATTCATCTTGGCAGTTCTGTCAACGGAAGCGGGCCGGAAGAGGGGGAAAACGTCACGAGGAGCGCCGCCCCTGCCATTGGCTGACCTTGTAGCTCACCGCCGCAGGCCAGCCGCGTTCGCGGGCGTAGGCCTGCAGGACACGGAGCGCGTCTCCCGCCTTGGCAAGCTTCAGGGCCATGGCATCGGGGGCACGCCTGGCCGTTGCCCGGGTCGGCGAAATCCCTGCGGCGATCATCTCGTCGAAGCAGATTTCCTCGATCTGGCTGATCTGGCGGTCCGAAAGCGCCGCCTCCCAATCCGCCTTCTGGGCCCGCACGCCGGTGCTGCCGGCGGCCCGCCCCCAGCGTTCCTCGCTGCTGGCGGTGGCAAGCGTGGCGTGATCGTAGTCGAGCCCGAGCCAGTCGCCGATCCGCGCCATCTCGGCTCCGGGATCCGCCGTCAGGGCCTCGAAACTCAGGGTGTGAAGCCGCTCGCGGCCGTGGCGCCCGGCAAAGGCGCGGGTCGCGGCACGGGCATCGCGCCAGATCACCGAGCCCCGCAGCAGGCTGCGCCCCCAGGCGCGATGCATCGACAGCACCGTCGAGCGCGGGTCACGGACCACTTCGATGATCCGGGCGTCGGGCCAGAGCCGGGCGATCAGGTCCAGTTGGAAGACGGTCTCCGGGGTCTTGTCGCCCCAGAAGACGACCTGCTCCTGCCCGTCCTGCTCCGCGATCGCCAGCACCAGCGCGCGGAACGCCTCTGCCGGGGACAGCCCGTCCATCCTTGCTGCCAGCGCAGCCTCGTCCGGCCAGAGTCCACGCCGGCGCATATGCCCGGCAAAGACGCTCCCTGAGACCATCGCGACCAGGTCTTGCGCCGTGGCCCCGGCCTCGGCCCGGGCGATGAAGCCTGGCAGGATCTGGAACTCGTCGGGCGGCAGATAAACCGGTGCGAAGCCCTTGAGCAGGGTCCGGGTGAGCGTGGTGCCGCTGCGCGGGGCGCCGACGACGAAGAGCGGAGTCATGGCGTTCTCTTCCCGTGTCAGGTGTTGCGGCTCGCCGCAGGAGTCCAGGTCTGGTAGGTCTTGCCGCGGAGCGATTCCAGGATCCCCTGCCCGGTGGCAACCAGCGCCAGCAGGATCTCGCCGGCCTTGCGCGCCTTGCGATGCCCGCTCTTCCAGATTCCCCATGCCACAAGGCCGGCAACGAGGCCGATCAGCAGCCCCGCGAAGCCGAGCTCGGACACCAGCCAGAGCAGGGCGCAGACGGCGCTTGCGGCCAGGAAGAAGGGGCTCATCCAGCGCAGCCACTTGTGCGAGACGTATTTGAAGCGATCGAGGCCCCCCATCTTCCGCAGCTTCGGTGCGAGGTGCCGGTGGGTGTTGAAGGCGCGGCAGGCGATACGGCGCTTGCGGCGATACTCGTCACCGCTGTCGGTGGTCAGGCGCTCGTAGGCGATCACGTCAGGGGCCGAAATAACCCGGTAGCCGTCGAACAGCGGGCTGATCGAGGCGGTCAGGTCGTCGAGCAGGTGCGGAGGCACCTCGGGGTAGTCCTTGCGCCGCCGCGCGAAGATCGAGCCGTCCGCCCCCATGGTCGAGCCGGTCCGGCTTTCCAGCGCCTTGATACGCTCCTCAAGGCTCCAGTACTGGTGCCCGATGTCGGCGGTTTCGCTCGTGCCATCCTTGATGTACTGCAGATGCCCCGCCACGGTGCCGATCTCGGGATCCGAGAAATAGTCGCCCAAGCGGTCGATGGCGGTCTCCTCGAGGATGACGTTGGCGTCGGTGAAGATGATCACATCGCCCCGGGCGCGGGCGACAAGCTGGCGCATACCCCAGGCCTTTCCCAGGCGCTCGGTCGCGGGCACGGCCGTCAGCAGCCCGGGCTCGGCCTGCAGCATCTCCAGCGTGCGATCGGTCGACATGTCGGAATAGGCGAGGATCTCGAGATCCGGGTGCCGAGCCTTGAGCGCGCGGAGGTTCGCCAGTTTTTCGGGCAGAGCCGGCTCTTCGTTATAGGCACAGAAAACCAGAGTGAAGCTCGGGCTCTCGCCGGGCACCGGTGTCGCCAGCGGACGTTCCGGAAGCCGCTTCAGGATCATCGGATAGACAAGGAACGGATAGAGAAACAGGAGCAGGAAAAGGATGGCCAAGACGAACAGGATCATACTGTCTTATTCCCGAATTTCTTCAACGTTTGCCATGGGCTTCTGGACTGATGCCACGAGATGCCCCGCATAAGGGTTCTGTCGCATTCTTCCATGACAGCGCGCCGACAGAGAGCCTCTAATTTCATTGTTTTCCCCAAAGGAAAAGACCTCGGACACGGACCATGGCGACTGACAGGCTGGCTGCATCCGGCTCTCCGCCACTCATCGCGAATTCAGGGCAGGGCGCAAGCACCTCGGCAGAAAAAAACAACCTCGTGGCGAGGCCGCCTGTTTTTTCAGCTCACAGGGAGAGCATGAGCACGATCAGGGATGACATGCGTAGCAGGCGTGAATCCGTGAGGAAATCAACCTATGCGGGCACCCGAATCTGCTTCGAGTTCGGTCGGCACGCGCCCGAAAAGCCCAGCTCCGGCACCGAGCAGCATCCAGAGCGGTACGGCGACGACCATGTTGTTCTGCATCAGGAACACTTCCGAGGACGCATGGAAGACAATGAGGAAGACGCAGGACCACATGTAGGCCCTGAGATATTTGTCCTTCCTGCTGTGGACGGTGCGATACCTTTTGGCCACTGCGAGAAAGAGGCCGATCAGAGCGACCAACCCGACGAATCCGGTCTGAAGGAGGATCTGGAGGTAATAGCTGTGCGCCGACAGTGTCGTCTCGATGACGTCACGCGGCAGGGTTCCCGCCCCCCATCCGAACAGGGGTTTCTGCCCGATGAAATAGACGAGGATCGGCCAGATGACCTGCCGTCCGGACTTCGCTGTCCGGCCCGAGTATTCGACGACGAGATCGTCGATGGTATTGATCGAGAACCCGGCGATCCCCGCAGTCATGAACACCATGACAAGCACCAGTGCGACCACGCAGGCCAGTCCGAGCCAGCGCACCAGCACGTGATTGAGATCCAGAAGGATCCAGAAGGCCACGAGGGCAATCAGCCCGGCGAGCTGCATGGCACGCTGATCGAAGACCAGCCCCAGGATCACCACGCCGATGAAAGTCCAGGTGCCGATCCTGCGCGACGGCCTCGCGCTGCCCTGCTGCAGCAGAAGCGACAGAAAGAGCAGGAGGTAGACGATCGTCCCGGAATAGACATTCTTGCCCGCCAGATCGACGCTGACCCCCAGCATCAGCGCCATCACGAGGAAAACGAACACCACCACGATGGCATCCGCACGGTCGCTGTAGCGATGGGCATTTGCATAGAAGACAAAGAACACCGCGGCGCAGGTCATGACCTGCGTGGTAATGATCGCCGCCGCGATCGACGGGTTGAGGATCGTGGATACCGTATAGATGGCGAAGATCGCCACGAACCCGAGGAAGACCGCGAAGGACTCCCGGTTCACCCAGTTCGCCTTGAAGGAGACGACGAAGATATAGAGCGTCGCCGTGAGCAGCAGCAGGTCACCAACCCTGGAGAACCGGGCCGACACGAGGTTGAGCAGCACCACGAAGCACCAGAAGAGGACCAGTGCGGCTCCCTTGCTCAGATACATGTTGACCTCGTGTGTCGCGACGGGACGGCCCGGTACCGGTACAGGAAGACAGCGGCGCCGGCAAATGCCATGTAGGCGGCGGCCCACATCAGGTCGGCCTGCCCAGGAGCTCCTGCCGATCCCTCGGGAAGACGAAGCGCTTGGTCGGGCGGAAGCCCCGCAGCCCCTGGTCCAGCAGGAAAGAGATGATCACCGCCGCAGGAATGGCCAGGAGACTGAGGCCCGCCCCCATCGCCGTATCGTAGCCGAGCGATCTCCCGGCCATGGTCAGGGCGAAGAGAATCGGCTGATGGAACAGGAAGATGCCGAAGGAGGACCGCCCCAGCGCCCGCAGCCAGCCCGGCGCGGTTGCGGCGCGGGTGAGCAGGACGAGGGCCTCGAAGATCAGCGCCGGAAAGACCAGCCCCGCGGCAAGCGCCAGTGGCGTGCGTCCGAAGCGGAAGAAGCCGACATTGACCGTGGTTCCGGCCCAGACGAGCCCGGCAACGACCCCCGCCCCCGCGAGGCAGAGGGCGAGGACGGCGGCGGCGGGAACCCGACCGCCTTCGATCCATCTCGCATAGGTGCGGTGAATCACCATCATCGCCAGCACATAGGGCACCAGCCCCAGCCCCAGGGGCAGCTGTTTCAGGATCTCCGCGGGAACCCGCGTCGACAGGACCCCGATGGCAACGAGGGCAAGAACCACCGCCGGATGGTCTGCGTGGCGCGACAACCCCTGCCAGGCGAGAAGGGTCATGACGAAGGTCGGGACGAACCAGTAGACGCCGCCGGAATAGGCGTCGAGATAGCTGCTGTTGCCCATGACGAGCCCCAGCAGCATCTCCGCAAGGGCGCCCGGGTCGCCGGAAGCCGCCGCCCGCAAGGCCCCGATACCGCCGGCCACCAGGAGATAGGGCACGAAGTAGCGCACCAGCATGTCGCCCCACCGCACGCCGGATCGGGTGGGGCCACGGCGGGACAGCAGCAGGAAGAACCCCTGCACGTGCCAGAAATACAGGAAGGCGACGAAAGCCCCTCCAAGGTCGGTCGCCTTCAGGAACAGGGAATGTCCCACGACGATCGTCAGGATGAGAATGCCCTTGACCGCATTGTCATCCATCCCTGCCGGTTTTCTACTCTGCATCCTGCGCTGACCGCCCATCCCGTTCCCTGACGACGCGACGCTATGACAGGTCGCCCAGAGGGACCAGAGATCAATTGCCCTGCCCTGCCCCGGCCCGAGGTGAAATGCTCATTTCGACGACGCTCTCCCCCGCGAGATCGAACGCTGCCCGCAGAACCTCGAACCGGGTACCATTCTGCGAGACCCTGTCCGCCACGATATTCTGCGGGGCGACGCCGTCGAAGGTCAGAGCCACCCGCGCTTCGTCCAGCACAAACCCGACGCTTCGGGGCGACCCCTGCTGCCAGCTTCCATGGGTCGGAAAGGATTCGACGATCCGCATCGGGCGAGAAAGATCGAATCTGTCACGGATCACGATGCGTCCGCCATCGCCACGATGATATTCCACGGTCCGGTGAAAGGCCTCGAGACCCGGCACGTCATAGGCCGGGGTCATGTCGATGGTGATGGTCTCGCGGTCCGGGTCGGATGACCGGGCCAGCACCGCCGGCGCGATCGTCGTCGCATCGACCTGATACTGCCCGTCGATGACCGGCACCGGATGCCCGAAAGAGCTTTCGACGGGCCGCTCGTAGCGCTGCGGGCCGAAGGACTTCCTGTCGTAATAGGCCGGCCCGCCCGGATCTCCGAGCGGCTGGGTCCCGTCGAGCCCGACGGCAAAGGATCCCACGTCATTGTGGCTGTGGCGCAGGTTCCCCCCGGCCTTGACCGTCAGCGCCAGCCCGCCTGGCTGCTCGGGACGCACCACCAGCACCCCCACGTCCTCGAAATAGCTGACCGGTCCGATGCCCTCTCCCCCAAACCCCGCGCCGGACGCCGGCTGCGCCAGGCCCTCCGCCTCGGAGTGGCCGCGCAGGGCCCGGCCTTCGGTGCCAACGGCGGTCAGCCCGAAGACATGGCGAACGTAGTCGAGAGCCCAGACCCGCGGCGCGTACTGGAAATCCGAGTCTCCGAACGCGGCATAGAGCCGGTTCCCCATGGCAAACCGGAAGGGAAAGAGCGCGGCCTGCCGGGCCTGCGGGTTGTCGAACAGATCGACGCCGCCCTGCGTGGAACTCAGGAGCTGGTCGCGCAGCCGCGCGTAGCTCACAAATCCGTATTGCCAGTAACCGATCCCCTCGTAACCGTAGCCGTCTGCCGAGAAACTCCGCAGGTAGTGGTCCGAGTAACGCTCTGCCGCCGCAGCCAGCAACGCCCGAGTCTCGATGTCGGGCAGGACCGACAATGCCGCCCCCACGATCCCCCCGAGGCAGACCGCGTTCAGGTTGCTGGGCGAGTTCATCCACCAGGGCAGCGGGCCTTCCCCGCGCAGTCCCGCCATTACGGGCCGGACCGCACGCTGCCTGATCGCGGCCATCGCCTCTCGCCGCACCTCCGCGGGCAGCCGGTCGCCGAGGCGGTAAAGCGCATCCGCCATCCGGCTCGCGATTGCCGCGGTCATCAGGTCGACCGTCGGGCTCTCGCCGCGGAAGGCGGTGAGCGCCCGGTCGTTCTGCGGCAGCACCCAGCTTTTCTGGCGGGCGAGACGGATCAGGGTCTCCGATATCCTTGGCAGGTAGCGCCCGTCCCAGCGGAAGCACTCCGCGTCCACCAGCGTGGTCAGATCACGGTGCACCGCCAGCATCATACGCTTGCCGGTGACATTGTCCCCGCGTTCACTGAAGGCAAGGTAATCCGCATCACGCCACTCCGGCAGCGTCTGCGCGAGTGTTCTGTCGGCGCGGCCAAGCACCGCCTTGCGTCCCGCCACCTCCTGCCAGGCGGACCGCGCGGCGCACGGCAAGCCCACACCGGCGGGCGCCTCGGGCAACATCGCGGCGATCTCTGCGATGCGGTCCGCGTGGCTGTCGGAAAATGGCGGGGCCGCCAGCGCCGGTGCCGCAAGGGCCGAGATCAGGGCAAGGGCCGGAACGAACCTGGCGGCGGCGCGGTTCGGTATGGTCATGAGAAGATGGATCATGCGGTCACCAGATGGAACTTCCTGCACCGGACGGGACGTACCACGCCCCCGTTTCCGGCAAGGGTCGCGAGGAGCGGCAGCCGTATCCGGCCGTGTCCCGGTCCATCCACCGCGAATCCCCGGCGCTTGGAAAGCCTCCGGCAAGGCCGCTCACGCCAAAGTGCAATTTTAGCCTGCTGCATTTTTCGCATCTGCCCCGCCCGGACCGCCAAATTATCGGGCGCCCGCCGCTCGCGGAAATCCGCACAAACCCGTGTCGGGACGCGGCATTCTCCCGGAAATTTTCACCTCGCGACAAGGTTCGAAAAAAAATTAAACAATAACAATATCTTAAAACATGATCTCTTCGCCAACCCTCTGACCTTCTTACGGAAGCCCCCCCTTCAGCAGGTGCGTTCCCCAAGCAAGAGAAAGCCTTCATCATAATTTCGCACTTGCAGAAACTAGACAGCAAACAAATGATTAACTAACCCTTGGGGCGAGTAGGCGGGCAGCCAGTGACCGCTAACATATTCCGATTTCGGCAGGTAGCCACTTGTGTTTCCCCAGCTCTGCCGGATCCTCATTTAGGTAGACGATCTCATGACGATGCTAGATGCCGGAAGCCTGAACGATACGACTGTTGTTTTCTCGCAGCGCATGGCCTACCGCCGTGAAGCGCAGAAGTTCTACACCCGCTATACCAAGCGGATTGTCGACATCGCTCTGGCACTGATCCTCCTGCCCGTGCTTGTGCCGGTGATTGCCGCGCTCTGGGCCGTGACGCGTACCGACGGGGGCCCCGGCTTCTTCGGTCACCGCCGCATTGGCAAGAACGGCAAGGTCTTCCGCTGCTGGAAGATCCGCACGATGGTGCCCAACGCCGAGGAACGCCTCGTGGCCTACCTCGCGAACAATCCCGCCGCCGCCGAGGAATGGGCGCGCGATCACAAGCTCACCGACGATCCCCGCATCACGAAACTCGGCCGCTTCCTGCGCGAGACCAGCCTCGACGAGCTGCCGCAGATCTGGAACGTGCTGATGGGCGAGATGAGCTTCGTCGGGCCCCGTCCCGTGGTCCGCGCCGAGATGCGCAAGTACGGCCACGGCCGCACCGCCTATCTCACCATGAAGCCGGGCATCACCGGGCTCTGGCAGGTGTCGGGCCGCAACGACGTGAGCTACGACGAGCGTGTCGCCATGGACATCGAGTACCTGCAGACCGTGTCGCTGCGCACCGACGTCCAGCTGATCGCCAAGACCGCCGGCTCGGTGCTGAACCGCACCGGCCGCTGACGGGCAGTCCCCGGCCGGCGCCCCTGCGGCAGCTCAGGTCGAGAAGAACTGCACCTTGCCAGTCTCGAGAAGGGCCGCCGTCAGGCGGCCCGTTGCATATGCGCCGGTGTCAACCGGAATGCGCCCGTCCTGCGGGCGCGCGCGCTCGGTGATGGTGTGGCCATGCACCACCCAGATGCCGTCCGCACGGGGCACGGTCGCGAAGTCGGGATGCCCCCAGATCAGCGTGCGGCTGCGCTGCAGGTCGACCGGCACGGCCGGATCCGCCCCGGCATGGCAGACGAAGACATTTCCCGTCTGCCAGCTGGTGGGCAGCGCCCGCAACCAGGCCTCGAGCGCCTCCCCCATGCCCTCGCGCAGCCGGTCGCGCGCCTCGATCCAGGCCCCCTGCGGGGCGGTCGCGGCGACACCGGCGATGCCGTAGCTCGCAAGAGTCTGGAGCCCCCCGTGGCGGAACCAGTGGGTTCCCGAGGCCTGCGGATCGTCGAGGAAGTCGAGCAGCATCTGGTCATGGTTGCCGCGCAGGCAGATCATCAGCTCCGGTCCGGCCTCGGTCTGCATGCGATGGATGCGACGCAGCACATCGGCGCTGTGATCGCCCCGATCCACGTAGTCCCCCACCAGGACCAGTTTCGCCGACGGGTGCGCGTAGTCCTCGAGCCGGCCGAGCAGCTTGCCCAGCAGCCCGTCGCAGCCGTGAATGTCTCCAACCGCCAGGAAAGCCTCGGCGGGCCGCATCGGCGCGTCAAAGGCAGGTCTGGCAGGCTGTTTCCGCAGTCTAAATCGCATGCGACATGACTTAAGGCGAAACGTCCGCACAGCCAATATCCGGTTTCCCGGCACGGGCCGGCAGGGAAACGCCCCGGCGGCTGGCGAGAGATGCACAGAATTTGGGCGGATCTTCGAATCGGCGGGAAATCTCTACCACGGACTGTCGTCCAGAATCTTTGCCCGAACCGTTCACCGGAGCTCCATCCGCATGAAAAGCATGGACAATCCCCTCCCGGCCCTATTGATCGAACGCGCGCTGCATGATCGCGGCACGACCGCGCCTAGTGCCCGAGAAAATCGCATGAATACATTCAGATCACTCAGAGATATACGGTTCGTGGCGGCCGGTGGTTCATGCTAGAGAGACGGTAGCGGCAGCCTGCCAGACGTAAAGCTTTTGGAGAGATTCGTTGAACGAAATGAGACGCATACAGCCAGGCGTTGCGACTTCTTCCACCGCCCCGGATGACGATGTCATCGATCTGGGCGCACTTGTCTCGACCATCTGGAGAGGCAAGTTCGTCATCCTCGCGGCTCTCCTGCTCGCCGTCTTCATCGGTGGCATCTACGCCTACGTCCTCGCGACACCGATGTTCCGCTCCACGGCCGTGGTGATGCTCAACAACCGCGAAGAGCAGGTCGTCGACATCGGCAATGTCATCAGCGGGCTCGGCTCGGACCGGGCGGTCCTCAATACCGAGGTCGAGGTGCTGAAGAGCCGCGTGCTGCTGGGCAAGGTCGTCGACGAGCTGGACCTGATCGAGGACCCCGAGTTCAACAAGGCGTTGCGTCCGCCGAGCGCGCTGTCCAAAACCAAGACCTTCGTCAGGGACCTGATCAGCCCCACTCCCGAAACCCCCGGCGGGCTAAACCGGGACACCCGCCAGCGCGAAGGGACCATCGACTCGCTTCTCGCGGCGCTGAGCATCCGTAACGTCCCGGACAGCCTGGTCTTTCAGGTCACGGTGGAAACCACCAATCCCGCGAAATCGACCCGCATCGCCGACACGATGGTGGATCTCTACATTCTGAACCAGCTCGAGGTGAAGTTCGAGGCCACCGAGCAGGCCACGACCTGGCTCACGGACCGGGTCACCGACCTGCAGGTCTCGCTGGAGGAAGCCGAGGGCAAGGTCACCGACTTCCGCGCCGGCACGGCGCTGGTCAGCCCCGAGGCGCTCGCCGGGCTCGAGGTCCAGGTCAAGGAGACCCGCGACAGGATCGAAGGCACCGAGACCGCGCAGCAGACCGCCCAGACCCGGCTTGCCGCGCTGGAGGCGGCCGAAACACCCGAGGCCCGGGTCGAGGCGTCGGGCGATCTGCAGCTGCAGCGTCTGCTCCCGAGACTGGACGAACCCGGCATCGCCCAGGCCTTCGACACACGCTACGAGCAGATCGTCGCCCGTCAGCGGGCCGACCTTTCGCGCAGCGAGTCGCAGCTCCAGACGCTGCGGACCTCGCTCACCACGCTCGAGCAGCAGACCGAACAGCAGAGCCAGGATCTCATCACCCTGCAGCAGCTCACACGCGAGGCCGAGGCGAGCCGCCTGCTCTACGAATACTTCCTCGCACGTCTCAAGGAGACCTCCGCCCAGCAGGGGATCCAGCAGGCGGACAGCCGCGTGATCTCGCCCGCCGTGACCCCGCTCCGTCCCTCCACACCGCGCAAGCCTCTGATCCTCGCCGTGGCCGCACTGCTCGGACTGATAGCCGGCACCGCCCTGATCCTGATCCGCGAAGCCCGTAATCGCTCCTTCCGCAACGCCGAACAGCTCGAGACCAGCACCGGCCACGCGGTCATCGGGCAGGTGCCGCTGATCCAGGCCAAGCGGCGCCTCGATGCCATCGCCTATCTCAAGGAAAAGCCCTCCTCGGCCGCCGCGGAATCGATCCGCAACCTGCGCACCTCGGTGATGCTGTCCAACGTGGACATGCCGCCAAAGGTGATCATGACCAGCTCTTCGCTCTCGGGCGAGGGCAAGACCACCATCGCCCTGTCGCTGTCGCTGAACTTCGCGACCATGGGCAAGAAGGTGCTGCTGATCGAGGGCGACATCCGGCGCCGGGTGTTCGGCCAGTACCTGAAGACCGAGCAGAAGGACGGCATCGTCTCGGTTCTGACCGGGACGAAGAGCTTCGACGACGTGGTGATCCACGACGACCTGCTCGACGCCGATGTGCTGCTCGGTGACAAGGGGCAGGCCAACGCCGCCGACATCTTCTCGTCGGAGCGGTTCGCCAACCTGCTGAACGATCTGCGCCGCCGCTACGACATTATCATCATCGACACGCCGCCGGTGCTGATCGTGCCGGATGCCCGGGTGATCGCGCAGCATGTCGACGCCACGGTCTTCGTGGTCCGCTGGGACCGCACCTCGCGCGAGCAGGTGCAGGGCGCGCTGCGCGAGTTCGAGAGCGTCGGCAAGCCGGTCAGCGGCCTGGTGCTGAACCAGATCAACCCGCGCGGCATGAAGCGCTATGGCTACGGCAACAACTACGGACCCTATTCGGCCTACGGATCCAAGTACTACCTGAACTGACCGCTCACGCGGCTCCGGAAACGGAAAACCCCGCCTGGCCTGATGGCCGGGCGGGGTTTTCTCTTGTCCATCCGCCGCCCCCGGAAGGGGGCGCCGCCAGCGTCAGTTCAACGTCTGGGCCGCGGCGGTGTTGATCAGCGACGGGGTGATCTGGGTGATCACGCGGTTCCACTTGGTCACCGGCTGCTCGGCCACGAAGATCACGTCGTTGGGACGCAGCTGGAAGCGGGTGGCGAGCAGGAAGTTCGCCGCGTTCCGGCCATCGAGCTGCCAGGCGGTGAGCGCCCCGAACTCCCGCGGATCGGGCGAGCCGCGCAGCACGTAGATCTCGGCCACGTTGCCGGTGCGGGTCGGCACGCCGGAGCTGGAATAAAGCGCGTCGGCCAGCGACGCGGTCTTGCCGAAGGGCAGCGGGTAGCGCGACTGCTCCCCGACTTCACCGGCGAGATAGACGTAGTCGCGATCCACGGAATCGAGCTCGAGCCGCGTCATGTAGTTGCTCCGCGCCTCGGTCAGGGAACCGCGGCGGATGTTGACCTCGGCCTCGAGTTCGTTCAGCGCGGCCTGTCGTGCGTTCTGCTGGAACTCGGCGAGACGGATCTGCTCGGCGAAATAGGCCTGCGCCAGGTCGAGTTCGTATTCGGTGTCGACGAAAACGGCATCCCCATCCACCAGCTGGACCCGGGCGAGGCTGCGGTCGGAATAGAGCTCGCGCAGCGGGATCTGGTAGATCGTGCCGTCGCGGTAGATCCGCACCGAGGCGTAATCCAGATCCTGTGCAGTGACGCCGCCGGCCGCCGACAACGCCGCGTCGAGATAGAGCGGCGTCAGCGTGATCGGTGCCACGGTCGGCTGTGCCACGGCACCGCCGATCGAGACCCGCTTCGAGTTGAACTGCGAGACCTCGAGGCTGAAGGTCGGGTCGATCTGGTTCTCCACCAGACGCTGGAACAGCCGGCTCTCGGCTTCCTCGAGCGTCATGCCCGAGACCTGCACCCGACCGACGTTGGGAATGGCGATCGCACCGTCATCCTGCACTGTGTAGCCCTGCCGCGCGTTCGACGCGGCCAGCAGCCCGGTCAGCTGCTCGACGGTCGAACCCACCTGCGGCGTGGCCAGCAGCAGCACGTCACCGACCCCGATGGTATAGGGCATATCGGGCAGCGCCGGCGGAACCCGCGTCTCGAGGGCGCCCGGGCGGTTCTGGTAGTCGATCACCGGCTCGGGCGTGGCGCCCGCGCCACGCGGCGTGCGGTCGCCTCCGGCGGTGGCGAAGAAGACGCCCGGGAGCTCCTTCGGGCTGTAGGTGGAGCGGTTCGCCACCATCACGCTTTCAGGGGTGATTTCCAGCACCCGGACCTTGCTGTCCGCCCCGCCGATCATCGGATTCACCGACGGCGACTGATAGGCGACGCCGCATGCGCTCAGCATCAAGGTCCCGATAACCGCCAGGCTGCCAAACACCTGTCTGCTCATGTCCTGTCCCCGTCCATGTTCTGTCTTCCAGGGTTATTGTCCTGCGCCGCAGCGTAATTGCCTTTGTTCGGGCTGACCATGCTCCGGCACGTGAAAAGGGCGAACCCCGCGGAGGTTCGCCCTTTTTGTTCTCAACCTGTGGCCGATTTGACGACCCCCTGGAAGCGTCGGCCTCAGTTGGTGGTCGACGTCGTGGTGGTCGTCGTGGAGGACGAGCCGCTGCTCTTGCCGCCCGAGAGAATGAGACCCGCACCAGCGCCGCCGGCGATGATCAGGGCGATCTGGTCCGGGGTGAGGTTTGCGAAATCCGGACCCTGGGTCGAGATCACCGGGCTCTTGCTCTGCACACCCTCTGCGTGCACGGCAGGGGCGAGGGCGAAAAGGCTGGCCGCAGCAAGCCCGAGAATGGTCTTCGAGGTCATGTCTTTTCTCCTGGAAAAACTTGGTTCAGATCTAACAGCCTGCAGTTTTTTCTGCAAATGCGAAGTAACCCTGCGGCAAGAAATGTCCAGTGCGACACCCGGAAAGGTGGTTTTCTAGTCACTCAACCTTTCATATTCCAGATATCCGAGCGGCTCGCCCGCCCATTGCCGGGCCCGGACGATGGTGCCGCGGCCCGAAAGCCAGTAGCGATTCTCGAAGACCCGCTCGACGCCGGTGCAGGTCTCGTCGATCTGGGTGGCCTGGACCTGAGTCAGGTAGGCGCCGACCGCGACCCGTTCGGGCCGCTGCGCGTAGTCGCAGACATAGCTTTCCGCGACGATGTGATTCTCGCCGTCGAGCATGCGATGGATGCGCACCGCCTGCGTCCGGCGCCCCGCCAGCGCCTCGTGCACCTCGCCGAGATCGGCGTTCATCAGGTCGCCGCCAAGCCCGCGCGTCCCAGACAGCACGCCGTCCTGCAGCAGCAGGAACTCGTTGTTCACCGACAGCCAGGTGACCGTGTCGCCGTTGCGCTCTTCGGCGAAGAAGGGCGATTCCACGTTCTCCCGGCCCGGCACCGTCAGCAGGATGGTCGGCCGGCCGATCTGCGCCAGCAGCTCCGGCGTGAGCGCCGCGCGCACGTCCTGCGCTTCGTCCTGACCCCCGAGCAGCGAGCCGACGGTCGCCCCCCAGTATTCCGAGAACTGGTTCTGTGGGCCGCAACCGGCGATCAGGAGCGCCGCGAGCAGCGGCAGCGTCGGCAGAAATCTCATCGCCAGAACCGTCCCCATTCGTTCTGCAGCTCGGGCTGCTGGTAGGCCCGCACCTGCTCGTAGAGACGGGTGTTCATCTCGAGCCGCGCGCCGCCGTCGCGCTGGATCGGCCGGATGGTGCGGGTGATCGCGAGATCCGAACGCGAGCCGGTGATCGCCGAGAGCGGGATGTGGAAGCGCACGCCCTTGTCGAAGGAGCCCTCGCCGAAATCGTCGAAGGAGACGTCGGTGAAGGTGGCGAAGGCGCCGATGCGGATGCCGTTGTCGAATTCGCGGTCGATGCCGATGGTGGCGCCCCAGTCCTCGGCGAGGTAGCGGCCCACGTCCACCTGGTAGTGGAAGTCGCCCGGCGCGTCGTAATAGGCCGAGGCATGGCCGGTCACCACGTCGTAGTCGAGGAAGCCGAGCCCCTGCTCGTATTCGCGCTGCTTGGCGTAGTTGACCTCGAGCCCGAGCCCGAGACGGCTGTCCGCGGGTTTCCACAGGATCTCGCCCGAGAGGCCACCGAACATCGGCTCGAAATAGCCCGCGGTGACCCGGCCGAAGAGATCCTCTCCGGGACGGAAATACTTGGTCGCGGTGAGGTTGGAGACGGTGAAATCCGCCGCCCCCGCGTAGAGATTCGCATCCGATCGCACGTGCGGCAGGATCGAGTCCGACCCCGGCAGCCCGCTGATGTTCTCGGCGAGAGACTGCTGGACGCTGCCCTCGAACACCAGCCCCTGCACCGGCTCGAAGCTGCCGGCCAGTTGCAGGCCGAAGGCCAGGCGCAGCGGGTTCTCGGGGTCGAAATAGGCGGCGCTCAGATAGGGGCCGAAGCTCCAGTCGTATCGCGGGAAGGCGCCCTCGGGGATGCCGGTGGCGGCCCTCGGCCCGGAATCCTCGATCCGCGCCCGGGCGAAGCTCTGCCACGAGCCGTCGGGGGCGTGCTCGAGCTCCTCGAGGTCGCTGCGGTTCACCGTCACCGTCGAGACCGGCATGCCGCCGGGGGTGACGAGGGTGATCTCGAAGCGCTCGACCGAGGCCGGCATGAGCTGGGTCATGATGCGGGCGGTGCGGCCCACCGCCTGCGCCGGGTAGACCTGCGTGCCGGTGCGCACCGAGGTGCGCGCGGTGCGGGCGTCGACGGTAAAGGACTCGAGCACCATGCCGTCGGCGGCGAGGAAGCTCTGCATGTCCCCGCGCAGGATCCGCGTGGCGCCGGCCTGCTGCGTCCAGCCCAGATCGGCGGCGCTTCCCGGCGCCCGCACCTGCACCGCCCGCGGCGCCTGGTCGAGCCCGCCGGGGTAGTCGTTCGGGGTCTTGGGATTGAAGGTGTAGGTCAGGTTCACCGCGAAGGTCGTGCCATACAGCCACGCGGCCGTGACGTCGAAATTATCCTTCAACCGGTAGCTGGCGCCGAAGTTGAAGGACGATTCGCGCTCGAACCCCATCGCCTGGGTCTCGATCTCGTAGGCATCCGAGGAATATTCCGCCGAAAGCATCAGGCGATCGGTGGCAGCGTATTGCAGACCACCGAAGAGCGCTGCATCGCCACGGAACCAGTGCTCGGTATCCAGCTTGCCGGTCTGGCCGATGCCCTCCCCCTCGCTGCGCGGGCGCGTCTCGAGGCTGTCGGAGAAGATGCCCAGCGGGTTGGTGAACCCGTTGTGGCTCCCGTAACGCCCCCAGCCGATGCCGCCCGTGGCCCGCAGACGACCGAAGGTCTTCGTCGCCACCACGTATTCCCCCGCGTAGATCCCGGTCCCGCCGAAATCCTGCAGACCCACGGTGACCGCAGGCATGTATCGCCCTTCTTCCGCCAGCAGATACATAAGGTCGAAGCTGCGGTCGTAATAGTCGTCGTAGTTCCGGAAATCCTGAAGGTTCACATAGCGGAACACCCCGGACAGCCGCGGCGTGATCTGGAAGTGCAGCGTCCCTCGACGGGTCTGCTCGAGCACCCCCAGCGACAAGCTCAGGTCGGCATCCCCCATCGGATGCGCCGTCGGCATGTCGAGGATCCCGGGAACGCCCATGAAACCGAGCACCGGCCGGGCCCAGGGATCTTCCTGCGGCACCGCGGGCTGCGCGCTGATCGCCAGCAGGCAAAGACCTGCGGACAGCCGCCTCGC
>JABXIM010000029.1 GCA_013373085.1 Oceanospirillaceae bacterium
ATCACATGCGGCCAGTCGCTGCCCCAGACACATTGATCGGGAAAACCGTCGGCGATGCGGCGCACCATTTCGCACAGGTCGTCATATTGGCCGATCCTTTGGCTGACCCGCGTCGGACTGAGCTTGACCCAGATCCGCCCGGTCTCGAGAAGGCGGCAGAGCCCGTTCAAATCGGCAGGCGTACTCGGATTGCAGTGCCCCAAATGGTCCAGAACCAGAACCTGCCCTTCAGGCAGCTTGGGAATCATGCCGGCCAGCACGTCGAACCGCTGCGGTTCGGTGTTCAGTTCGACGTGCCAGTCGACCTCCGCCGCGCGACAGGACAGCTCGGGCAAAAGTTCGAGGTCGTTACGACCGAGCCGCGTGCGGTCCTGAATACGGATCGCACGGATTCCGGCTGCCGCCAGCTCTTCGAGCCCTTCAGTATCGCGATCGATCATCGCGACACCCCGCAACTCGATATCCGTGGCAGAACCCAGAACACTCACCAGCCGGGAATTATCGGTCCCATCGACCGAGGCCTGGATCACGACCGCGCGACGGATTCTGCCGTCGGTCGCTTCAGCCAGGTAGTCCGAAAGGTCCTTTGCCGGCGGCGTATAACGCGCATTCGTGGCCGCCCCGTGACGGTCGAATACATGCATATGACAATCGCATAACGGAAGAACCTTCTGCATATCAGACATCTCCAGTGGCACTCTTTTCCGATGGGTTACGGGCTTTGAGATGGAAAACGACAGCGGCAATCAGGCACAGGGCGATGATCACGAGGAATCCCGCAGCAATCGGCGATGCAGTAAATATCTCCAGACTCCCTCCGCTGGTCAGCAGCGCCTGTCGCAGACTCTGCTCCAGAGACTTGCCGAGAATCAGCCCGATGAGCAGCGGCGGCAACGGGAAACCGCTTCGGCGCAGGAGGAATCCAACGACGCCGGCGCCGAGCATGACCCAGACGTCCACCATGCTGTTATTGACGGAAAAGGCCCCCAGAAGCGCCAGTATGGTGATCGCAGGAAACAGGTGGCGGGGCTGAATTCGGATGACGTGTACCGCCACCCGGAACAGAAGCAGCCCAAAGATGATGCAGGGAATGGAGGACAGAAGCAGCGCCTCGAAGATCGCATACACCTCGACACCGTAATCACGGAACAGGAAAGGCCCCGGGGCCAGGCCCTGCAGCATGAAAGCACCAAGAATGACCGCCGTGACGGCATCGCCCGGAATACCGAGCGCCAGCGTCGGGATCAGCGCACCACCGGTGACCGCATTGTTGGCGGCCTCCGGTGCAGCCACCCCCTCGGGGGCGCCTTTGCCAAAGGAAGACGGCTCGCGGGAGCGCGAACGCGCCAGGCTGTAACTCATGAAAGCGGGCACCGTCGACCCGATGCCGGGGAGAATACCGATGAAGGTACCGATCACCGAAGAGAGGAACAGGCTTGTCTTCATCCGCCACATCTCGATCAGCCCCACCTTCGACGGCAGCAGTTCGGGCACCTCCTGGGTACCGGCACTGACCTTCGGGCGGTTGAAGAGCTGGAGAAAGACCTCGGACATCGCAAACAGGCCGACAAGTACCGGAATCAGTTGAAGACCGTTTTCGAGAGAGAAATTGTCGAAGGTGAATCGGGGTGTACCTTCGATCGGATCAAGCCCGATAATGCCCGCACAAATGCCGACGAGCACCATGATCGCCGCATCGAGCTTCGCACCGCCACCGAACAGAATAATGACCGTCAGCGCAAACAGCATAAGCGTTGCCATCTCGGCCGGACCGAAATTGAGCGCCATGGATGCCAGCGGCTGGGCAAGCATCATCAGTACCAGGCAACTGAAAATATTGCCGAAGACACTGGCAAACAACGCAATGCGCAGCGCCTTGCCGCCCTGCCCCGCGCGGGCCATGGCATAACCATCAATGGCAGTGGCAGCGGAGGAAGGCGTGCCGGGCACGTTGAGCAGAATCGCCGAGATCGAGCCACCGAAGATCGCGCCCTGATACACCCCCAACAACAGGGTGATTGCCGGGATCGGGTCCATTGAGAACGTCACCGGAATCAGCAGCGCAATGGCCATGGTGGGACCAAGCCCCGGGATGGCGCCGATGACGATTCCCGCGACAATTCCGGATACCGCTGCGACCAGAACCCAGATATCCAGCAGCGCAAAAAAGGCATCTACAAGCATTAGATTTATTCTCCAGGGGGCATGGCGCTCCGCGCCAAGGTCCTATTCACGGAAGCGGAATATTCAGACCTTCGCGGGCGCCAAAGGACACTATCGCCGCAACGGCAAGCGGCAGGCCCACACTGAACATCAGGCGACGCTCACCGAAGGCCAGCGCCGTAACAAAACCACTCAAAGCCGCACTGGCCAGGAATCCGATCGATGGCATCAGGAAAAGCCCGAGGGTAACCGCAGCGGCCGCCAGCCCCACCCTGAGCCAGCTCGAAACGTAACCGAGCGGCATATCGGGCGTTTTGCGATGCACAAACAACCGTATCAGAACAGCTAGGACGAGAAGCCCCAGCACAATGCGGGGAAAGAAGCGCGCATCGATGCCCGTATCGCCGAAGCTGAAGACCTGGATCTGAGATTCCAGCAGGCTCAGGCCGGCGATGGCACTAACCAGCAGCAGGCTGCTGGTCAGCGTCTGGATACCCCTCATCGCGCCTGTTTTTCGTCCGGCCGCAGCTGTCACTTGGCCTGCCCCATCTCTTTGGCCAGGGCGCGATAAACTTCGAGGTTGCGAGCGATGGTTTCACCCAGCTCCTCACCCGTCATGATACGGACCGGTTGATTGAGCTTTGCCATAAATTCCTTGTACTCAGCGGATGTCGCAACCTGGGTGAATACCTGCTCTAGCTTGCTCACGATGGCCGGATCGGTCCCTGCCGGCGCCACGACACCCACAACCGACGGGAATTCGACGTCATATCCGGCATCTTTCAGCGTCGGGACATCCGGGAAGTCGGGGTCACGGGTTCCGTCAAGCACCGCGAGAAGGCGCAACTGACCGTCCTGTACCAGATCCCGGTAGGCCGGAACCAGGGAAATGTTCACATGTCCGCCCAGCACCGCGGCCGTTGCCGCAGCCGCGCCATCGAAGGGCACATGCTGAAGCTGCGCGCCGGTCTCACGCGAGACCGATGTAAAGGCCAGATGCGCACCGCCCATGGCACCGGCAGTACCATAAGTAAGCGCGCTGCCCGACTTTGCCGCCCCGATCAATTCATCGATGTTCTGGTATGGACTATCAGCCTTCACCAGTACGCCATGAAACGGGCCGGAATAATTAAGAACCGGGACAAAATCCTTGACCGGGTCATAGCCAACGGGACGCAGTGCCGGTGTGACGAACAATGGCGATGATGTGGTCGCGATCAGCGTGTAGCCATCGGGCTTGGCTGCGGAAACCGAGCGCATGGCATTGGTACCGCTGCCGCCGGGCCGGTTCTCGACGACCACAGGCTGACCGAGCAGCGGTTCCGCCATCGCAGCCAGCTTGCGCGCCGAGATATCGGTGGTACCACCGGCACCATAGGGCACAATGATGGTAACCGGCCGGGTGGGATATTCTTCGGCCGAGGCAACTGTCGCTGTCAAAGCGGTCACACTGACGGCCAGGGCAGCGGTTAACTTTTTCAGTAAACGTACGCTCATTATTCTTATCCTCAAGCTGGGATCACAAATCATTGCTGGCAATAAAAATTCGCTTCGGGATCAAACGTAGAACGCAAGAGCGACAAAGCGAGGGTTCCGGAACGCACTGCAGTATCGGTAACGCTCTTTGGCGAACTCGACCAGGAACCAGACCCAGGGTTGCATCAGGCCCGCCCATAACTCGGCGACACCCTGTGCTACCCTGTGCCCTGCCCCATCGCTGCTGGGCGACGCTTGCATTATCATCAAACCGAATCGATAATTTCCAATCAATACTTCTTGGAAATCGATAGATATGAGTGATCAATTAGACCTGCGTGATCTTCACTATTTCGAGACCATCGCAACACTCGGTCATGTCGGAAAAGCCGCGGAGAAGCTGCACCGCTCACAACCTGCGCTGACAGGTTGTATCCGACGAATTGAAAGCACTCTCGGCACCGCGCTCTTCGAGAAAGAGGGCCGAAATATTCGTTTAACGCCTGCGGGTGAAGTGCTGCTGGCACGCGCACGCGTATTGCTTATGAATGCTGACGATATCGTTCGGGAAATAAAGGATTACAGTAGCGGAGCCATTGGCCAGATTAGAATCGGCCTTGTCCCGACAGCCGCTCACCATCTTCTACTGCCTGTTACACGAATACTATCCAAAGAATTCCCCAACGTTCGGTTAAAAACCGTTATCGGGCAAAGCGACTTACTCAACAAGTCACTCAAAGACCGGGAACTGGATCTGATTATCGGCCTGGGCTCTGATCTGGACGAGGATTTCGAGTCGTTCCCGTTTTTTCAGGATACCATGGTAGTCGTCGCCAACAGCGCCCATAAAATTTTCGAGGAAAAGGCGACGATCCAGGACTTGCTCAACTACAAGTGGATACTGGCGCCAAAATCTGTTGCCAGCCGGCAATGGCTGGATCAGACATTCGAACTGCAGGGGCTACCGAAACCCGACGTTCAGATCGAAACGAATCTGCTGTTAATGATTCCCTCGATGATAATGAAGACCGAATTCCTCAGTTTTATTTCGCGTCTGAATCTGAGCGCCTCAGACGGCGGAAACAAAAACCTCAGGGAAGTGCCGCTCAAAGAAACGACAATGCAACGAAACTACAATGTTATCCATCTGAAAGACGGATATCTGCCGCCCGTAACAAAACGACTGCGAGACATATTCATTCAACAAGGGAAAAATTTGTTTGAGCAACACTAAGGAAATGGGATGGACTCCCCCTCTATCGGCATCTATGTGCCAGATTGGATGTTGACGCGACCAATCGAAAAGAAGGAGTCCATCATGAAAAGTATGCGTATCGGCCTGGAT